>CAZNNA010000214.1:0-6214 GCA_964573825.1 uncultured Treponemataceae bacterium | reverse complement strand
GAGGCGGTTGTTGAGCGAGCCCGTCGATCCGCCGCGGATGCCGAAGTTGCCGCTGGCCACCTGCAGGGCGACCGTAAGCCTGTACGTATCCTCGCCCGCGGCCACGCGCTGGATGGAGTAGCCCGGCAGGAGCATGGCGGGCCTCGCGGCGGCGTACTCCGCGGCGAAGTCCCTGATGACGCCGGCCGGAACGCCGCAGCGCGGTTCGGCCCAGGCAGGGGAGCGCTCCGTACCGTCGAGCCCGCCCGAGACGTAGCGCTCGAGCTCGGGCAATCCCTCGGACAGGCGCCCGGCCGCGACCCGGTCGACGGCGCCGAGCCTATAGAGCTCGTACAGCACGGCGAGCATCATGGCCGCGTCGGTGCCCGGCCGGATGGGTATCCAACGCGCGCCGAGCGCCTTGGCCGTCAGGGTTCGCCGCGGGTCTATGCATATAGCGGGCACGCCGGCCCTCGCCGCCGCCGCTACCTCGGAGCCCAGCTCGGCGCCCAGCCTGGCCTCGAGCACGTTGGCGCCCCAGAGCACGATGAGGCGGCTATCACGGACCGTGGCCGCGTCCCAGCCCGAGCGGCTCGCGGCGGTCCCGAAGAGGAAGGGCAGGACGAAGCCCGCGGCCCCGTTGGAGTAATTGCTCGATAGCGAAGTGGAACCCCCGGTCGCCCCGAGGAAGCGCGCGAGCAGGGCCTGGCTATCGTGGATCGCTCCCACCGAGCCCGCGCTCCCGAGGGCCATGACCGATGCAGGCCCCTCGCGCGCCCGGATAGCCCCGAGGCGCTCGGCCACGAGGCTTAAGGCCTCGTCCCAGCCCGCCTTCCTATAGCGGCCCGAGCCCCGCGGCCCGGAGGCGATGAGCGGGGTCGTCAGCCGGTCAGGGGCGTAGTGGGCGCGGTGGAGGGCGTAGCCGCGCGGGCAGGCCTTGATGCCGCGGCCCGCCGGGTTGGCCTCGAGCCGTTCCACGCGGCCACCCTCCACGACGGCCAGGAGGGGACAGGCGTTGCCGCCGCAGTCTTTACCGCAGAAGGTAGGTACGCGCATCGAGACTCCTTACCGTACTGATACGAACCTTAGCGATTCCTAAGGCACTAGCGCAAGAGTGGTTCATAGGGGCGGAGAAGCACATGCTTTCCCTTTATGCCGTTCATAATCCGTTCATACGAGTACCGTAGAGTCCTCCATAGCTACATCGCATGGAGGTTCTCATGAGACCAAGGCGCCTCAAGCCGTCCCGGATAGTCCGGTGGGCCGTACTCGCGGCGAGCGTCGCGTTCTTCCTCTTCTTCTCGTCATTCGTATCGGAGCACGCCATCTGCCCGATAGGCGGCTTCGAGATGTTCTTCGCAGGCCTGTTCAGGACGGGGTTCACGGTGGCCGGGCTCTTCTCCGGCATGGTCGTCACCTTCCTGGTCATGTCCGTCCTGTCCATCGTAGTCAGGCGGGCGTACTGCGGATATATCTGCCCGCTCGGCGCGCTCCAGGAGCTGTCCGAGCGCGTAGGCAGGCTGGTACTGCCACGGAAGCTGCGCGGCCTGAGGCTCCCGGCCAGGCTCGACGAGGCGCTGCGCTGGGTCAAGTACGGCGTACTGGCGGCCTTCGTCGTAGGCGCCGCCGTCGGGGCCGGCCACTGGATGATCAAGGGCGATCCCTTCATAGCCTTCATGAGCATAGGTAAGTCGGGCCTCTCGGCCGCTGCGACGCGCAACCCGTCGTCGGTGCTGTTCCTAGCCGGTATCCTCGTCTTCTCCTTCTTCCTGGGCAGGGGCTTCTGCAAGTATATCTGTCCGGCCGGGGCGTGGTACGCGTTGCTGTCCTTGGTCAGCCCCCAGCGGGTCAAGCGCGACGAGGGACTCTGCGTCGGCTGCGGCGCCTGTTCCAGGGCTTGCCCCATGGGTATCGATGTAGCAGACTTGAATTCCGTCGCATCGACCGAATGCATAGGCTGCGGGGAATGCGTCGCCGCCTGCCCTAAGGATGGCGCCCTGTCGGCACCGTTAGGATCGATCAAGGTTCCCGCCGTAGCGGTGCCGCTCGTCGCGGCGGCCGTGTTCTCGGGCGGCGTCGCGTGGGCCAAGTCGTCAATGCCCGTCAGGGCAGGCGGCGGCGACCATGGGCCGCGGAGGCAGGGAGCCCCGCAGGGAGCCCCGCAGGGAGCCCCGCAGGGAGCCCCGCAGGGAACCTCGCAGGGAACCTCGCAGGGAACGCCGACCGTGGAGGACGGCGCGGCGGTGGACGCGACCGCCAGCTACGGCGGTTGCCCCGGTTGCGCGGGCTGCGGGCTATGCGGGACGGCTTAGAGAGCCTAGGAGGGTACTAATGGAGCGGATACTCGTAGTCGAGGACGAGAGGAAACTGAATGACGTGCAACGGGATTACCTGTCTTCGCTCGGCTACGAGGTCGCCCAATGCTATACCGGTACGGACGCCGCGCGGCTTCTCGAGGCGGAGCGCTTCGACCTCGTCGTGCTCGACCTGCACCTGCCCGGCCTCGACGGCATAGAGGTGGCCAGGCGCGTCCGGGCCCGGGGCGACACGCCCGTCATCATGCTGACGGCGCGCGACTCCGAGGCGGACACGCTCCTGGGCCTGGAGGTGGGAGCCGACGACTACATGACCAAGCCGTTCAGCGTGCGGGAGCTGGGCGCTCGCATACGCGCCGTGCTGCGCCGTTCGCAGGCGAGGTCCGGCTCCCGCGCCCGCGATGACTCCATAGCCCATCGCGGCGTCGTCCTGGACCCGGCCAAGCGCTCGGTGACCAGGGACGGCCGCCCCGTCGCGCTCACGTCGGCCCAGTTCGAGCTGCTGCGCGCCCTCCTGTCGTCGCCCGGCCGAGTCTATACCAGGGGAGAGCTCATCGAGGCCGTCAGCGGCTGCCGCTACGACGGCTACGAGCGCACGATAGACGTGCACGTAAAGAACCTCCGCAAGGCCCTCGCGGGCGATCCCGCCGAACCCGAGCTCATAGTCACCGTCCGAGGCGTCGGCTACAAGGTCGCGGAATGATCGCGTCGGAACGACGCGCGCCGAAGCGCGACGCGCCGAAGCGGCGGGCGAGGATCAGGGACGAGCTCGTGTGGAGCCTCGTCGCCGTCATGCTGCTATCCGGCCTCGTCACCTACGCCGTCATGGTCGGCTCGTCGCGACGCTACTTCGACGAGCTCGTCGAGCTCAACGACGTGGAGGCTGCCTCGGGCTTCGCGCGGACCCTGGCCGTCCTCTACCGGGAGCGCGGCTCCTGGGACGGCATAGGAAGCGCTTTCGACGCGGTGCGCAACGACGCCGCGCGCGCGGAGTATATCCCGACCGACAAGGGCGACCGCCGCCGCGGCAAGGGTTCGGATCTCCCGCTGATACTTACCGACGCCGACGGCGCCGTCGTCCACTCCTGGTTCAGGCCCGCGCCCGACCTGGACGAGCGTGACCTGCCGACGCGCTTCGACGTGTCCAGCGGCGTGGCCGTGGAGGCGGGCGCGCGCGTCGCGGGCTACGTCTTCTTCAAGTCGATGATACGGCCGACCTACGACCCGCAGGAGGCGACGTACCGTTCATCCATCGTAAAGTCGGTGGCCGCGTCCGTCGGCGCGGCGCTCGTCCTCGCCATAGCCCTCGGCGTCGCGCTGGCGTCGCGCTTCGCGAGGCGCATATCCGCCCTGGACGCGGCGGTTCGGTCCGTAGAGGGCGGCGACCTGGCCGCGCGCGTCGTCGTCGACAAGGACGACGAGATTGGCAGCCTGGCCGGTAACTTCAACGCCATGGCCGACCGGCTGGACTCGGCGGAGGCTGCGCGGCAGAGCCTCCTGGCGGACCTGTCACACGAGCTGCGCACGCCCGTCAGCGTCATCCAGGCCAACCTCGAGATGATGCTGGAGGGCGTGTACGAGCCGGACGAGGCCAGGCTCCGGAGCCTGTACGACGAGACCCGCCTCCTGGCCGACCTCATCGGCGACCTGCGCACCCTGAGCGACCTCGAGGCCGGCGCCGGCCGCGGCGAGGCCGGCGTCGTCGATATGGCCGGTCTCCTGGAAGAGACGAGCGACAAGTACCGAGCGCTCTTCAGTAAGCGCGGCATGAGCCTAGTCCTCGACGCCCGCGAAGGCTGCCTGGCGCTCGCCCGCGAGGACAGGATGCGCCAGGTCGTCCGCAACGTGCTCTTCAACGCGCTCAAGTACGCCTCCGACGGCTCCGCCGTCACCCTGTCATGCGGCCTCTCGGGGCGCGGCGGCGCGACCTTCGCCTGCGTAGCGGTGGCCGACGAAGGCCCGGGCGTACCGGAGGCCGAGCTCGAGCGCATTTTCGAGCGCTTCTACAGGGTGGACGCCTCTCGCGGCCGCGACTCGGGCGGCCGCGGCCTCGGCCTGGCCATATGCAAGCAGTTCGTAGAGGCGGACGGCGGAACCATCGCCGCCCGCAATAGGACCCCCCGCGGCCTCGAAGTGATATTCGAGCTACCCGCGATTAACAAGGAGTAACGGAGATGAAGATATCCCAGATCGCCGCTTGCGTGGCGGCCCTCGCCGTCGCCCAGGGCGCCTTCGCCATAGGGGCCAAGGAAAGCCCGGGCGCGTACAGCCTCGACTTCGACCCGACGGCCTAACGCCGCCCTCGTCGCCCTCGCTCGAGGCTATGTCGTCGCCGCTCCCGGAGCGAGGGGCCGTACGACGCAGGACGAGTCGGGCGCCTATACCGGTAAGGCTCCCGCCTGCATAGTCGATCTCAAGGCGGCCGTTCGCTACCTCCGCCATAACGACGCGGCCATGCCGGGAGACGCCGAGAGGATCGTATCGAACGGTACCAGCGCCGGCGGCGGCCTGTCGGTCCTGCTCGGCGCATCGGGCGGTATCGATGATTACGAACCGTACCTACGCGCCCTGGGAGCCGCCTACGAATGGCAGCTCGTAGGCGTCAACGACTATAAGAAGATGCTTATCACCCAGATGATAGACTATCGCGTCGAGCGCAAGGAAATCGCCGGTACCCTGAGCGCCGGGGAGATAGCCGTCTCGGAGGACTTGGCGGCGCTGTTCCCCGGTTACCTCAACGGTCTGGGCCTCCGCGCGGCCGACGGCGCTGAGCTGGTCCTGGAAGCGGACGGCAACGGTCCCTTCAAGGACTACGTCAAGTCATTCGTCGTCGCCCGTTCCGCCTCGCCCGGCTCGAGTCCCGCCGATCCGGCCCTCGTGCGCATGATGAACCCGATGAGCTACATCGGCGCGGGGGGCGCCACGTCGGCCGCCTACTGGCGCATACGCCACGGTACCTTGGATAAGGACACCTCCCTGGCCATATCGATCATCCTCGCTACCGGGCTCCGGTCCGAAGGCTACTCCGTGGACTTCGCCCTGCCTTGGGATCGCCCTCACTCGGTAGACTACGACCTCCCGGAACTCTTCGCCTGGATCGATGATATAGCGCGCTAGGCTAGGGGCGGGGACTCTTCCTTTAGGCTGATCCTCGCCTCGACTAGCGCTTACCCTACTCGAGGGCTCCCAGCCTTCGCTTGGCCGCCGCCTCGAGCGGCAGGCAGAGAACGAGCCCGGCGACGAGGCAGTAGAAGGGCGATATGAGCGCGACGGCCAGGTTCGGTCCTATCTTGGACGGGTCTCCCACGTTGCCGAGCATGGCGATGATGCCGAGCAGGAAGACCAGGGGCCCTGTTACCATGAGATACCGGAACGCCGTGGCGAAGAAGAGCCTGGCGTCCTCGAGCTCGGCCTTGGTCGCGGCGCTCGATAGCGCGTGCCGGAAGGCCGCGCCCATGCCCCTGAACGACCAGCCGGCCTTGAGGAGCAGGAGGGGAATGCCGATGACGAGGAGCGCGCTCGGGGGATCGACGATGACGAGGAAGCTCGAGGCCGAGAAGGCGCTTCCTAGGTAGATGAGCGCCAGGGCCGCGAGTACCGGAATGGCGTGACGAACCGTGTTCATGTTCTCTCCTTGCGGGCCACCGCGGCCCGCTGACTGATCTATGTTCCCAGCGGCCGGCCGGCTCAGCGTGGAATCCTATCCGCTCGCGTAGCATCCGCGAGGCCGATGCTCAGTACCCAGGACGCGTACGCCGACGCGTCCCGCCCAAGTTCCTCGAGCCTGCCCGAGGCGAGCGCCTCGTCGACCCTCAGGGAGAGCGGCCTTGCCGCCCGGCCCGAGAAGGCCGCGCCGACCGCGATCGCGAGGCAGGCGGCCATCGCGAGGTTGGCGACGGCGTCGGCCGCCCCGGAGCCTC
>CAZNNA010000213.1:0-6220 GCA_964573825.1 uncultured Treponemataceae bacterium | reverse complement strand
GATGAACCTCTGCCACGAGATCGTGATGGCCGACGCCGGCAAGCCCGTCGATATGCTCCGCGAGGTCCTCAAGGCCAATAACGGCAAGGAAGTCGACATAGTCATCAACTGCGTCAACGTCCAGGGCACCGAGATGGCGAGCATCCTGCCCGTGCGCGAGAACGGCATCGTGTACTTCTTCAGCATGGCCACGAGCTTCACCAGGGCCGCCCTGGGCGCGGAAGGCATCGGCAAGGACGTGCTCATGATCATCGGCAACGGCTATACCAAGGACCACGCCGAGATCACGCTCTGGGAGCTGCGCGAGAACGCCCAGCTGAGGAAATTCTTCGAAGAGCAGTACGTCAAATAGCGATTCCTATGCTATAATGTCGTAGTCTAGCGATAGGAGGACGGCGAGCCGGTACGCATGCGTGCGATAGCCCGGCGGGGGCAGTCCGTCTCCCGTTTCATGCGCGGCCGAGGACGGCCGGTATGCTTCGTGCTAGATGTGTAGTAACGTGAGAAGACGGGTTTCCGTCTCTCGCCCCGGGGGCTCCCCGTCCCCGGCGCGGCGAGTGAGCGCGGCCATGTCGGCCCGAGCCTATGGTTGGCTCGTGTCGCGGGACGAGCGTTCTCGAGCTGGAACGTATCGGATATCGGCTAGGTAGCCGTTGGGTGGACGAGACCATCCGTTCCGATTCTCTGTATACTTCCTCGTCTCTTATGTAAAAGGCACCGCGGTGGATCCGGTGCGCGCCTGGTCGCGGGAAACGATGAACCGTTCCTCATGGTAGCCGGAGGCTGGCAGTACGCTCGTCCCGGCAGGGGGGCTGACGGAGCCTTCCCATCGCCTCGCGTCGCCGGGTCCATCGTAGTACCCATGTGAACGCGTAGGGAGAGGGAGGCGCCGATCGGTAGCCTGCGGCTCCCGATGGACGAAATACCTAAGGAGGATACCGATGCATGATTACCCGTCGTCCGATTACAGGCGCATCCCGCTCTACAAGGACGTGACGCCGGAGCAGTGGAACGATTGGCGCTGGCAGATGAAGAACGACATCAAGGACGTCGAGACGCTGTCCAAGGTCATTCCCCTGTCCGACAAGGAGAAGGCCGATATCTCCGAGGTGCTCAAGGTCTTCCGCATGGCCATCACGCCGTACTACGCCTCGCTCATCGATCCGGCCAACCCCGGTTGCCCGGTCAGGCTCCAGGCCGTTCCGCGCCTGCCGGAGACGCATTTCTCGGAGAGCGACCAGGCCGACCCCCTCCACGAGGACTCCGATAGCCCGGTCCCGGGCCTGACGCACCGCTACCCGGATCGCGTCCTCCTCCTCGTGACCCATATCTGCTCCATGAACTGCAGGCACTGTACCCGCCGGCGCCTGGTCGGCGAGGAGGACGCCAACCTCCTCGATACCCAGATCGACGCGGCCATAGACTACATCAGGAAGACGCCGATAGTCCGCGACGTGCTCATCTCCGGCGGCGATCCCCTCGTGCTGTCGGACGACAAGCTCGAGCGCATCATCCAGAAGATCCGCGCCATTCCCCACGTCGAGATCATACGCATCGGTACGCGGACCCCCGTCGTCATGCCGCAGCGCATAACCGACGACCTCGTGAACATGCTCAAGAAGTATCACCCTATCTACATCAACACGCACTTCAACCATCCCAAGGAGATCACCGCGGAGGCGCGCGAGGCCTGCAGGAAGCTGGCCGACGCCGGCATCCCGCTCGGCAACCAGAGCGTGCTCCTGCGCGACGTCAACGATTGCCCCGTGCTCATGAAGAAGCTCATGCAGAAGCTCCTGACCATCCGCGTCAAGCCGTACTACATCTACCAGTGCGACCTGTCGCTCGGCATCAGCCACTTCAGGACGACCGTCTCCAAGGGCATAGAGATCATAGAGAACCTGCGGGGCCACACCTCCGGCATGGCAGTGCCGACCTTCGTGATAGACGCGCCCGGCGGCGGCGGCAAGACGCCGGTGATGCCCGACTACCTCATCACGAGCAACGACAAGCGCGTGGTGCTGCGCAACTACGAGGGCGTCATCACGACCTACGACGAGCCGGACGGCTACCACGAGGACTGCGGCAAGTGCCGC
The DNA here is from genome assembly GCA_964573825.1 of uncultured Treponemataceae bacterium. Classification (GTDB taxonomy): domain Bacteria; phylum Spirochaetota; class Spirochaetia; order Treponematales; family UBA12059; genus SZUA-370. Next base: position 4,124 of record CAZNNA010000213.1, on the reverse strand, counting down.
ATCTGCTTCGACGAGCCCCAGCTCAACGCGACCTGCGGCGTAGCCAGGCTCCTCTCGGGCGACGAGAAGACGCTCGAGCCCAAGAACCTCGTGCGGGCCTCGCGCAACAGCAACCCGTTCAGCCCGAGGGGCAAGCGCTAGGCCATGCTCGACAGGGCGGAGGACTTCCTCGGCCGCGTCACCTTCGTGACGGGACCGGAGAAGCATTGCGGCAAGACTACGTTCATGAACCTCGCCGCCCTCGCGGTCAGGAGGGCGACTCAGGCCTCGGGCAAGCCGGGGCCGGCCCTCCTCACCGTAGGCTACGACGGCGAGTCCCGGGACTTCCTCTCGGGAGCGCGCAAGCCCGCCGTGCCCGTGGCGGCGGGCGACGTCGTCGTGACGACGGAGCGCTTCGCCAGGCCCTGCGGGCCGGAGATACTGGACGTCCTGCCGGGTTCCACCGCCCTCGGGAGGCTCTGCATAGCCAGGGCCCACAGGACCGCCACCGTGGCCCTCGTGGGGCCCGAGGGCAACTCCCTCGTGGCCTGGGCGGCCGCGCGCATAGTCGAGGGGGGACTCGCGAGCGCCGTGCTCGTGGACGGCGCCATCAACAGGATAACCCAGGCGGCCGCCCTGGACGGAGCCCGCTTCGTCTATACGCTCCGCGTCGACCCGGCGGGGCTGTCCAAGTCCGTGGCCAGGGTGCGGCGCATGGCCGCGCTCCTGGCCCTGCCCGAGCGGGGCGAGGACCCGAGCGACGAGGCTTTCGTCGTACCGGGCGCCCTGACTGCCGAATCGGTCGCCAGGATCCCGAGGACGGCTCGGTCCCTGATCGTGGAGGATTGTACCAAGGTGTTCCTGAGCGACGGCGAGCTATCGGCTCTCCAGCGGGAGCGGCCCCTGTTCGTGAGGAGGCGGCTCGAGTTCGGGGGCTTCGTCGTGGTGTGCCGCGGCCTATCGGACGGCGCCTTCCTCGAGCGCCTGGGCGACGAGGCCGTGGCGGGCCTGGTCGCCTTTAACCCGTACGACGCGGGGAGGGCGGCATGAGCAGGGAGGCGCGCATAGGCGGGGCCTGGGCGTTCGCCCAGGTCGATGACTTCTGGCAGTACTATCGTCCCTTGACGCCCTGGGGCAAGGACGAGGCGGCCGCGCGGCGCGTCCTCGCGGATCGCCCGGCGCTCGAGGCGCGCTACGACGACATCGGCAGGGCCCTGGCGTTCATCGGGTCCAAGGCGGGAGAGACCGCCGCGCTGGACAGGGTCAGCTACCACCTTAAGCGGATGCCTCGCCTGCCGCTCGAGGAGAAGCCGGCCTACGAGCTCATCGAGCTGTTCCAGATCAAGAAATTCATAGCCAACTATAGGGGCGTCGCATCCGCCCTCGATGCGGAGGCGTCGGAGGCCTTCGGGCTCGGGCCCTTCGGCGCCGACTCGGCGGCCCAGGCCCTAGCCTCCGAGCTCGACCGCGGGGGCTCCGATCCCGAGACCTTCTACCTGGCCGATTCCTACGATCCCGGCCTCGCCGAGGCCAGGGCGGGCGTCGCGGCGGCCGACGCCGCCATAGGCGCCGAGCGCGTGAAGGCCGAGGCCAAGGCCCGGCTAGGCTACGGCGTGTCCTTTGACGGGAGGGACTTCCTCCTCGTTCCCCGGGAGACGGCCAAGGCCATGATGGAGGGTCGGGAGGAAGGCTGCCGCTTCTCGGCTGAACCCTACGACGATACGCGCTTCATGGTGCGGATACTCCCGTCTCCCGCGGCCGTGGACGCCCTGTCCGAGCGGGAAGGCCGGCTCGAGGCCGAGCGCGCCTGCGAGGAGCGGGTCGTGGCCCGGCTCTCGGTCCTGGCCGCGAGGGCCATGCCGGAGCTGCGCGAGGCCGTAGCGGCGACGACGCGCTGGGACCTGGCCCGCGCCGGGGCCGAGCTGGCCGCGGAGTACCGCATGAGCCGGCCTCGCCTGGACTCTCAGGAATTACGGTTACGCGAGGCGCGCTTCGTACCCTGCGAGGCTGAATGCGCCCGGATGGGGCTGGCGTACTCGCCCCTGACGACGGATTTCTCGTCGTCGGCGATAGTGCTCTTCGGCTCCAACATGGGCGGTAAGACGGTGGTGCTCAAGACCGTGCTCTTCTTCCAGCTCCTCGCGCAGGCCGGGCTCTACGTGCCGGCCGGCTCGTTCGCCACCCGGGTCTACGATCGGGTCGAGTACGTGGGGGAGCTCGAGGGCGAGCGCCACGCGGGGCTATCCGGCTTCGGCCTCGAGGTGTGGCGCCTGGGCGCGGCGTGGACCGGCGGGCGCGAGCCGGGCGTCGCGGCCCTGGTGGCCTTCGACGAGCTGGCGCGGACCACGGGCTCGCACGAGGCCGAGGCGCTGCTGTCCGCCGTCGTGGAGGCCTACGCCTCGGGAGCGAACGGGGGGCGGGCGTTCTTCGCCACGCACTTCCGCGGCGTCGCGCGCGTGACGCAGGCCGAATACCGCCGGATGCGCGGGCTCGACCGCGAGCGCGCCGCCGCGGCCATAGTCGACGGTAACGAGTCGACGAGCGAAGCGAAGGGAGCGGCGTCGGGCGGGGCGCGCCTCGAGCGGCGGCTCGCGGACATTAATCGATATATGCGGTACGAGGTCGTAGAGGATGACGGCTCCTCGGCGGAGAGCGACGCGCTGGCGATAGCCGCGCTCCTCGGCCTGGAGGCCGGCATCGTGGAACGGGCCCGATACTACCTAGCGAAGGATGGGATATGAAGAGCAAGCTGAATCTTCCGGCCGATCGCGTCGCGTACGCGCGGTCGCTGGCCGAGCGCATAACCGCTCCGGTCCAGGACTTTATCGACGGGCACAGCTCCGTCACGGTGGAGCGCGCGACGCTGCGCCTGGCGGGCGCCGACGGGGCCAATGCCGACGGCGTCCCCGTGGCCAACCTGGTCGTGGACAGGATACGGGCCGCCGACCCGGCCGCGCTCGAGGACGGGGCCACGATACGCTACGTGAACGCCCTCCTCAAGTCGGGCGGCACCGTACAGGCGCTCAACGACAGGATAGCCGCCGGCTTCGACGTCATGAGCCTGCCCCTGGGCGACCGCGGCGCCATCGAGGCCAAGGCCCGGGAGCTCGTCAAGGCTACGCTCGAGCGCATACGCTCGAACAGGGCCGTACGGGAGACCAGGCTCGAGGAATGGAAGGGGCGGAACAACAGCCCTCTCCTCTACCTCATCGTGGCGACCGGCAATATCTACGAGGACGTCAAGCAGGCCGCGGCCGCGGCCGAGCAGGGCGCCGACGTCATAGCGGTCATCAGGACCACGGCGCAGAGCCTCCTCGACTACGTGCCCTACGGCGCCACGACCGAGGGCTTCGGCGGTACCTACGCGACGCAGGAGAATTTCCGCATCATGCGCGCCGCCCTCGACGAGGTCGCCGAGAAGCAGAAGCGTTATATCCGCCTTACCAACTATGCCTCCGGCCTCTGCATGCCCGAGATAGCCGCGATGGGCGCCCTGGAGCGCCTGGACATGATGCTCAACGACTCGATGTACGGCATCCTGTTCCGCGACATCAACATGTACCGAACCTTCGTCGACCAGAAGTTCAGCCGCATGCTCAACGCCTACGCCGGCGTCATCATCAATACGGGCGAGGACAACTACCTGACGACGAGCGACGCCTACGAGAAGGCCTACACCGTGCTCGCCAGCCAGCTCCTCAACGAGCGCTTCGGCTTCCAGGCCGGCATGCCCGCCGAGCTCCTGGGCCTGGGGCACGCCTTCGAGATGGACCCGACGCTCAAGAACGGCTTCATGTACGAGCTGGCCCAGGCCCAGATGGCCCGGGAGATCTTCCCCGAGCATCCCCTGAAGTACATGCCGCCGACCAAGTTCATGTCCGGGGATATCTTCAAGGGCCTGGCGATGGACACGATGTTCAACTTCGTGTCCAAGGCCACGGACCAGGGGATCCACCTTTTGGGCATGCTGACCGAGGCCATCCACACGCCTTTCATGATGGACCGGTTCCTGGCGGTGGACAACGCCCGGTACGTGATGAACAACGTCGCCTCCTTCTACGAGGAGGTGGAGTTCCGGGAGGGCGGGATCGTCCGCACCCGGGCCGCGGAGGTCCTGGACAAGACCCTGGAGTTCCTGCGGCAGA
>CAZNNA010000212.1:0-6230 GCA_964573825.1 uncultured Treponemataceae bacterium | reverse complement strand
ATAAAGCACATAGCCAAGCTGGCGGGCGTTAGCGTCACGACGGTGGCCAACGTCATACACGGCAAGACCGCCAAGGTGTCGCCGGCCGTCAGGGACCGAGTGCTCGCCATAGTCGAACGGGAACACTACGCGCCGAACCAGGGCGCCGTCATGCTCGTCCGCTCGCGCTCCCGCATCGTGGGCGTCATACTCTTCATGGAACCCCGGAGCGGCAGCACCGCCATCGAGGATCCCTTCGTCTCCACGGTCATAGGCACGCTGGAGGCCGAGATACGCAAGGCAGGCTACTTCATGATGCTCAGGGCCACCTCCGATAAGGACGAGGTCCTGAGGCTGGCGGCTACCTGGAAGCTGGCCGGCCTCGTCATGCTCTGCGTGCCGAGCGAGGTGTCGAGCGCCATAGTCAGGCGGGTTTCCTCGCCCGTCGTGTTTGTCGACTGCTACTTCAAGGACGACGGGCAGGCCTACCACTCCATTCGGCTCGACGACGAGGGCGGCGGCCGCGACATGACGAGCTACCTCCTCGGGCTCGGGCACCGGCGCGTAGCCTTCCTGGCCAACGCTGGCGAGTTCCCGAGCGTCGACAGCGCCCGCCACGAAGGCTATAGGCGCGCCTACGCCGAGCTCGGCCTCGAGCCGCCGAGGGACGGCCTCGTCGTGGTGCCCAAGGACGAGGCCGAGCGGTTCGCGCTCTACGAGCGCCTGGCGACGCCGTCCCCGGGCGAGGCCTCGAACGTCGCCGAGGGCTCGAGCCGAAGCGCGGCCCTACCCTACAGCGCTCTGTTCTTCTCGGCCGACTACTACGCCGCCGAGGCGATAGACTTCTTCTGGAAGCGTGGCATCGTCGTCCCCGCCGCCCTTTCGGTGGCCGGCTTCGACGACAACCTGCTATCCCGCATCTCCCGGCCGCGCATAACGACCGTGCACCAGGACGTGGTGGATAAGGGCAAGGCGGCCGCCGAGATGCTCCTCGGGCTTATCCATAAGGAACCCGTGAGCGTTCTAGAGTCGAGGCTGCCGGTGAGGCTCGAGCTGCGGGAATCCGTATCCCGATGGATCGAATAGGCTCTGCCAATGACCATCGTTCATCGAAAAAAGCGTCTTACGAATGGCAGTTCCTTCCGTTACCGGGACGATGTTCCTCATCCAGTTCTAAGGGTTCCTGGGAGAAGCGGAAGCAAGGCCATGCAGCACGATCATGACAGCCGCCGATTCCGGGGAATCCCTGGATACGCCGCGGATTAAGATCGAGCTCCAGAAGGCGATCGATCTCGCCGGGGACGACGAGGCGCTTATCGTCGCCCAACGGCAACAGTGCAAGACCGTGAACATGGCCTCGGTCGACCCCGTGGCCGTGGAACCCATAAGGCTATTCGATAACCTATATTTCCTTGGGACTCACAAGGTCGGTAGCTTCCTATTCGTCACGCCGGACGGTTATATCATGATTGACGCCGGGTACGAGGACTATCCCGAAAAGATCATCATACCAGGAATGAAGAAGCTGGGTTTGGATCCAGCTATGATAAAGTATATGCTGATCACCCACGCTGGGCCCGATCACATAGGCGGAGCGAGCTATTTCCAGGAGCATTACGGTACGAGGATCGTGATGAGCCAGGAAGAATGGGATGACGCATCAAAGTCTGGCGGGAAGGTCTCGTGGCCGTTACCGAGGCGGGACATCGTCGGCGCCGACGGACAGGAAGTGATCCTCGGGGGTACCAAGGTAACAATAGTAGAAACCCCGAGGCGGATAGACGGCGGCGGCCTATCGTTTATCGCTCCGGTCTATGACGGAGGCAAGCCCCATGTATTCGCGACCTACGGTAATACCAACGTCGTGGGAACTCTCGCGGACAAGAAGCTCTACAGGGAGGCCGTCGCTTCCTTTATAGCCTATGCGGAGAGGGCCAAGGTCGACGTGGTCGTAAGTAATCACCCTTTCGTGGACGGATCGATTACCAACATGGAAGCGCTGCGGAACCGAAAGTCGGGCGAACCGAATCCATTCATCTGGGGGCAAGAGAAAGCCAAGCGCTTCTTCCTCATTCTGGATCAGAGCGCGGTAGTCATGACGCTCCGTCAGGAAGCCGGCTTGGACGAGACGGGAACGAAGCGAGTCGACCCTAAGGCCGCTTCGAGCGCGAGGCCCTAGGCTAGCCCAGGCAGGCCGCCGGCGTCGGCTCGGGGCTCGGGCTGTCGCCGGGATGTATGCCGGCCATGAGGAGCCCGATGGTCTGGATGTCGGTCTCCCTGCGCGGGAACACGCCCATGATGCGCCCCTCGTAGATGACCGCAATGCGATCCGATAGCTCGTAGAGCTCGTCCAGGTCCTCGGATATGAGGAGGACGGCGGTGCCGCCGTCGCGCTGCTGGAGGAGCCGCTGGCGAATATACTCCGAGGCGCCTATATCGACGCCGCGCGTGGGCTGGCTGGCTATGACGGCGCGGGGCTCGCGGGATAGCTCGCGAGCCATGATGAGCTTCTGGATATTACCGCCCGAGAGGTTCTTGATGGGCGTGTCGAGCGACGGCGTCTTGACCGTGTACTCGTCCACGAGCCGCCGCGCGTGGGCGTCCATGGCCTTGAAGTCCAGGAACGCGCCCTTGCGGAAGCGCCCGTCCATGTGGTCGTGGATGAAGACGTTCTCCTGGACCGAGAAGTCGCCTATGCAGCCGTCGAGCATGCGCTCCTCGGCTATGATGGCCATGCCCCGGCCTATGCGCTCGTTGAGGCTCATGGTTGACATGTCGTCGCCGTCGAGCAGTATACGGCCGGCCGTGAAGGGGCGGACGCCGATGAGGCACTCGGCGAGCTCCAGCTGGCCGTTGCCCGAGACTCCCGCCAATCCGAGCACCTCGCCCGCGTGGACCGTCAGGTCGATGCCGTCGAGCGCCTCGACGCCTCGGTCGCCCAGCGCCCTGAGGCCCTTGACGGCGAGCCTCTCGGCGCCCGGCGAGAATTCTCGGGCCGCTAGCTCCTTGAGCTCGCGCCCGACCATGAGGGCGGCCAGCTCGTGCCGCCCGACGCCCGCCGCCGGGCGCGTGCCCATGGCCCGCCCGTCGCGCAGTACGCTGATGCGATCGCAGAGCGCCGTCACCTCGTGCAGCTTATGCGATATGAAGACGAGGCCGTGGCCCTCGGCCACCATCTTGCGTAGCACCGAGAACAGGTCGCCGACCTCCTGGGGCGTCAGCACCGCCGTGGGCTCGTCCAGGATGATGACGCTGGCGCCCTTGTAGAGCGCCTTGATGATCTCGACGCGCTGCTGCTCGCCGACGGACAGGTGGCCCACGAGGTCGTTCGGGTCGACCTTGAGGCCGTAGGCCGCGGATAGCTCGCAGATACGCGCGCCGACCGCCTTCAGGTCAAGGAGGAAGCTACCCTTGGCCGCGTCGGCGAGCGCCACGTTCTGGGCCACGGTCATGGTCGGTACGAGCATGAAGTGCTGGTGTATCATGCCTATCCCGGCCTCGAGGGCGTCCGCCGGCGAGCGGAAGCGCCGTTCCTCGCCGTCGATGAGTATGGATCCCTCGTCAGGCTGGTACATGCCGTAGAGCGTCTTCATGAGGGTGCTCTTCCCGGCGCCGTTCTCGCCGAGGAGGGCGTGCACCTCGCCCGCCCTTAGCTCGAAGTCTACGTGATCGCAGGCCAGTACGCCGGGAAAGCGCTTGACGATGCCCCTCATCTCCACGTGTCGTATCATCCCAGCCATGCGATCCTCCAAGCGAGATAGTGCGGCCGGCCGACGGGGCCGGCCGGCCGCTAGGTTTCACGAAGCTTACGGCATCGCCTTGATGGCGCCGGACTTGATACCCTCTATGGCCGCGTCGGCCTTAGCCTTGACGTCGGCGGGGAGCGCGTAGCCGGGGTTGTAGGCTATCTTGAGGCCGCCGTTGGCCAGGGTCAGGACGTAGGAGGTCCCTCCGAGCTTACCGGTGGCGCGCTGGGCTATGATCTCCTTGAGCATGCCTTCCCAGTCGTAGATCTGGGAGGACACGGTGAGCGCGGGAGCCAGGCTGGCCTGGTCGGACTGCGTGCCGAACCAGAGCACGTTGCCGGCGTCCTTGGCCGCGCCGATGGAACCGACGACCGACTGCGACGAGCCGGTGATGGCCCCGACGCCGTTGGCTATGTGGGTCTTGGCGGCCGCCGTCATGAGGGCCACGTCGGAGAAGCTACCGGTCCAGGTCTTGGAGATGGCGATGCCCTTGCCGACCGAGTTGACTCCGCTTACGAAGCCGTCTATGTAGGTCTTGGCGTCGCCGACTTCCACGGGGCCCGTAACGCCGATCTTACCGGTCTTGGTAAGGAGGGCCGCGAGGACGCCGTTGACGTAGCCGCCCTGCTCGGCGGCCGCCGTATAGGCGTAGACGTTCGGGAGCCCGAAGGTGTTGACGTCGGTGCCCCAGGCGAAGACGGTCTTGGGGAAGTCGGGCGCTATCTCCCGGATGCTGGAGCCGTACTGGCTGCCATGGCCGATGACGATGTCGAAGCCCTGGCTGGCGTAGTCGCGGATGGCGCCGGCGGCGTCGGGCACGACGAACATATTCTCGGAATACTTGAGCTCGAGCTTGGCCGGGCCGCCCATCTGCTGCTGGACCCGCTGGAGGGCCGACCACATGGATTGGCTGAAGGCCATGTCCGTGGTGGCGCTGGGCATGACCACGGCTATCCTGAGCGGCTTCTCCGCGACGACCGGGGCGGGCTCCTTCTTCGGCGCGCACGAAAGCAAGCCGGCGGCCAGGGCCAGGGTAGCGGAAGCGATGAAGATCTTCCTCTGTACACTCATGCTAATCTCCCTCTTCAGTAGTATCGAGCGATCCCGACGGGACCGACCATGCCAAGGACCGCTCCGCGGTCCATTACACCGATCGCCGTAGGCCGGCTCAGTTCTCCCCGCGGAAGAACTGCTTGTTCAGGGCGGCCGGCTGCTTGCCGCGGTTGACGCTTATCGTGAGCACCACGATGGTCAGCATGTACGGCAGCATGACGGCCAGGCTAGCCGGTACGTCGACGCCGAGCACCTGTAGCCACAGCTGGGCGGAGTTCGCCAGGCTGAAGAGTAGCGCGCCGCCCAGGACCCCGACGGGCGTCCATCCGCCGAAGTACACGAGGGCCACGGCTATGAAGCCCTGGCCGGCGGTCAGGTTATCCTGGAAGAGGTTGGCTATCGATATGGAGAGCGTGGCCCCGGCCATTCCGGCGAGCACGGCGCCTAGGCAGACGCTGAGGTAGCGAACGCGGTTGACGCTTATGCCTATGGAGTCAGCGGCGGCGGGATTCTGCCCAACGGCCTTGATCTTGAGCCCGAGCGAAGTCTTCTCGAGTACCCACCAGCTCAAGGGTACGAGCGCGAAGGCGAGATAGACGAGGAAGGTGTTATTGAACAGCACGGGGCCGAGGAAGGGAATGTCGGCCAGGAGCGGTATGCGTAGGGGCTGGAACCCGGCCACCGTCTTAACCGTGCCGACGAGCACCTTGAAGAGGAGGCTCGACATCCCGAGGCCGAACATCTGGAGCCCGATGCCCGAGATGCCCTGCTGGGCCTTGAGCGTGACGCTGATGAAGGACATCATGAGCCCCATGATAAGGCCCACGACCATGGCTACGAGGAGGCCTATCCAGACCGATCCGGTCAGGTAGGTCGCGTAGAAGGCGAAGAAGCCGGCGAGCAGCATGATGCCGTCAACGCCCAGGTTGACGACGCCGGACAGCTGGCTGAAGGTCTCGCCGAGCGCCGCGAAGAGGAAGGGCGTGGAGAGCGATATCATCGTCTGGAGGATGCCTGCGAGCACCGCGACGGAGAGGACGCCGCTCATGACTGCGCCTCCTTGGCCGTCCCTATGGCCTTGATCTTCCGCCGCTTGATGAGCTGGTGGATGAGCAGGGCCGAGCCGGAGACGAGCAGGACGATGAGGCCGAGGATGGCGTTGATGAGGGCCGCCGGTACCTGCACGGCGCGCTGCATCGTGTTGGCGCCCACGAGGAGCCCTCCGAAGAGTACGCTGGCTGGCACGAGGCCGAGCGGGTGCAGGCTCCCGAGCAAGGCCGCGACGATGCCCGTGAAGCCGTAGCCGCCCGTGATGCCCTCGAGGATGCGCCTATGCACGCCCATCACCTCGACGACGCCGGCCAGGCCCGAGAGGCCTCCCGCTATGGTCAGGGACAGCATCCATCCCCTCCTTCAATCCATCCACCGGCTCCACCCCAAACCCTGCAACCT
>CAZNNA010000211.1:0-6261 GCA_964573825.1 uncultured Treponemataceae bacterium | reverse complement strand
CGCTTCGCCCTTATCCTGGCCCTGGCGGCCCTGGCCCTACCGGCCTCGGCCCAGGAGCTCAGGATCGCCGCCAGCGGCGCCGCCGCGCCGATAGCCGACGGCCGTATAGCCGCCGGCGAGTACGCGACCTCGTTCGAGCGTAACGGCATCAAGGCGTGGGTTTCCCTGTCGGCGGACGGCGCTACGCTCTACGCCGCCATCGAGGCGCCGACCGCGGGCTGGGTGGCCCTGGGCCTGGGCTCCCTCAAGATGAACGGGGCCTACATGGTGCTGGCCTATGACGCCTCGGGTACGCCCTTCGTGTCGGAAGAGACCGGCGTAGGCTTCTCGCATAGGCCAAATGCCGACAAGCGGCTCCTTGCCTCCGCGGTCAAGGAGGCGGGCACCGCCACGACGCTGGAAATTGCCCTGCCGGCCAAGGGACTGGCCGACGGCGCTAGCCTGAGGATGCTCCTGGCCTACGGTACGCGCGACGACAGGACCAGTAAGCATTCGCTCTACGCTACCGCGGAGCTACCCGTCCGCCGCTAGGCCTACACCTTGACGCGGAGCCAGCGGCCGCCCCTGAAGCGCAGCATTATCATGACGAAGCGGACGAACTGGTCGGCTATGAGCGCCAGCCAGGCGCCGTAGAGACCGAGCGCCATGACCTGCACGAAGAGGTAGGACAGCGCCGGCCTGATGCCCAGTATGCCTACCGTGAGGGATATGGCGGGGTAGAGGGAGTCGCCGGCCCCGCGCAGGGCGCCGGCGTATATCTGGAACGACGACTGGAAGGGCTGGATGATCGCCACGATGAGCATGACCCCGGCGCCCAGGGCTATGATCTCCGGCTCGGAGGTAAAGAGGCCCACGAGCTGCCGCCTGAAGGCGAACATCGCCAGTCCCATGACGGTGGACACCAGGGCGCCCATGCGCTGGCAGGCCCCGGAGGCGGCCTTGGCGCCCGCGGGGTCGCCCCGCCCCAGGGCCTGGCCCGCCAGGCTGGAGGCGGCTATGCCGAAGGCCTGCCCGTTGACGAAGGACAGGTTCAGTATCGATAGCACTATCTGGTGGGCCGCGAAGACCGTGGTTCCCAGGGCCGTGATGGTCAGGGTATAGACGAGGAGCCCCAGGCGCAGGGCCAGCTGCTCGCCCGCGGACGGTAGGCCTATGCGAAGGATGCGCTTGAGCATGGCGGGGTTAGGGAGGAGGTTCTCCCGCGTCAGCCTGAGGCTCGCGAAGCTGCGCTCTCCCCGGCGCGACAACCTACCGGCCACCGACGACAGGGCCATGGCGCTGGCTATGCAGTGCGAGGCGACCGTGGCTATGGCCGCTCCGCTCACGCCGAGCGCCGGCAGGCCGAGCTTACCGTAGATGAGTAGGTAATTAAGCGCTACGTTGGCCAGGTTGGCCGCGATATTGTAGCGCATGGAGGTCTTGGCATCGCCTACGCCGCGCAGGAGGGCGGAGACCGCGAGCGGTAGCACCGTGGGCACGAAGCCCATCATCAGGATACGGAAGTACGAAGTGGCCGCCTCTACCGTATCGGGTGCGGCGCCCATGAAGAGCACGAAGCGCCGCGCGAAGAGGAGGCCCGGCAGGGTCAGGGCAGCCGAGGCCGCTATGGCCAGCAGTATGGATTGCGCGGTGACGAGCTCGGCGGACTGCCTATCGCCCTGGCCCTTGAAGCGCGCCACCAAGGCCGTGGAGCCCACGTTCAGGGCCATGAAGGCCGCCAGCATCATGAACTTGGGCTGGGTGGTCAGGCCCACGGCCGATATGGCGTAGGCCCCGAGCCGCCCCACCATGATGGTATCGACGAGCTGCGTGGCGGCCGAGAGGACGAGCTCGATGACTGACGGGGCCGCTATGGCCAGGACGCTGCGGTAGAGCGGAGGGAGTCGCATAGGTCCGTCCATCATAGCGACGGCGGGCGGGCTACACAATCGGCGATCGATTGGCTATACTCGGTCTTGAGCGTTCTCTTCGCTCGAGGCAAGGAAGAAACACGGCCCGGTAGGTAGTCCGGGCGACCGCGCAAGGGAGATCGTCGAGCTTCCCCTCGCCGGCCTAGTAACCGTCCCCGTCGGGGCGTCCGTTCTTGCCTCCGGGATACCCGTATCCGGGAGGCTAGGCATGAGCGGATCATGCACCGTGTTCTTCGACGGCCGTTTCTGGGTGGCCCTGGCCGAACGCCGAGGCCCCTCGGGGGAGGCGATGTACGCCCGCCACGTCTTCGGCCCTGAGCCGTCCAACCCAGAGCTCCTCAGCTTCTATCGCGAGACTCTCGCGTCCCTACCCTACGTGCGCGGCGAGACGCCTGGCGGAGTAACGGCGAAGCCTCCGCGCGCCAAGCCTAAGGGCAAGCCGAAGGAGCGAGATCGCGTCTCGCGATCCCTCGAGGCCTACAAGGCGGCTACGACGGAGCTAACGGAGAGCAGGAAACAAGAGAGAACGCGGGAGAGGCGAGCCCGGAAAGCCGAGCGCTACGAAGCCAGGAAGGCTAGGCGGGCTAGGCGCAGCTCGCAGTGAGCTATTGCTCACCACAACCTCGTAAATCCATGCTATCGTAAAACCCTGACAGTACCACGACGCTCAAGGGGGAAGAACGACCATGTACGAAGACAGGGCCAAGGCCGCTCACGACATGATGCGCGGCATAGTGGAACGCTACGGGCCGCGCCTGCCCGGTAGCGAGGCGAGCCTCAAGGCCGCAGCCGAGCTGGAGGCTGCCGCGGCGCTAGCGGGCGACAAGGCGGGGTCCGAGACCTTTACGCTGCACCCGGGAGCCTTCCTGGGCTACATCCGGGTGATGGTGGCCTTCTACGCCGCCGCCGTCGTCGCCCTACCCTTAATGCCCTGGCTATCGGCGGCCTTCCTGGCCCTTGGCGTCGCGGCCCTGGTCCTGGAGTTCTTCCTTTATAAGGAGGCGCTCGACCCGTTCTATAAGGCAGCCACGGGCAAGAACGTCTGGGCTACGCTCGAGCCTACGGGGCCGGTCAGGCGGCAGCTCGTCGTCTCGGGGCATCACGACTCGGCGCATATCTTTAACTTCTTCGTGGACAGGCCCGAGCTCTATGCCAGGCGGCTCTACTCCGGCATGGGCTCGTACTTCGGCTTCCTCGTACTGGCGCTCGGCCTGGCTATCGCCGGTAGCGTTACCGAGCTGCCCATGGCGATAGGCGCGGCGGCCACGGCCGTAGCCGCGGTCTCCTTCGCCTTCGTGGCCCCGCTCTGGGGCTTCGCGGCCAAGGAGGGCACGCCCGGCGCCGGCGACAACCTGGCGGCCAGCACCGTGGCCCTGGAGATACTCAAGGAGCTGCGAGCCCGGCGCGACGAGGGTAAGGGGCTATCGTCCACCCGCGTCGTCTTCGCAAGCTTCGACGCGGAGGAGGCCGGCCTCCGCGGCGCCAGGGACTGGGCGGGACGACGGAAGGCCGAGTTCGCCTCCGTACCCACCTATAACTACAACATGGACTGCCTCTATACGGCCAAGGACGCCTTCTTCATGACCACCGACATCAACGGCAGCGTCAGGCTCGACGAGCCCCTGGCCGAAGCCTGCGCGGCCCTAGCCAAGGGGGCGGGCGTGGAGGCCAGGCTGTCGCCCATCGCCTTCCTCGCCGGAGGGACCGACGCCGCCGAGACGCAGAAGGCGGGCGCCCGGGCCACCACACTCATGGCCATGCCCTGGACCAACGACGCGCGCTGCCAAGCCTACCATACACCAGGCGACGTGCCCGAGGCCGTGGGCCAGGACGCGCTGGCCCTGGGCATAACGGTGGGCGTACGCCTGGCCGAGCGACTGGACGAGGGCGCCCTCGACTAGGCCGCCTTCGGGGCGGCCTCCACGGGAGACAGCGTGGATAGGAAACCCACGTAGCCGCGCGACAGCGCCATGGGCAGTACGGTGATGACCAGCATCGCCACGCCGCTGATCCCGAACATCAGCGGCACGTTATGGCCCGATAGGTCGAAGGCCACGCCCGCGAGCGCCATGCCGAGGGGCATGGCCCCGCCCGACAGGGTATGCGACAGGCTATTGACCCGCCCGAGGAGCCCCCGGGGCGTGGCTATCTGGAAGAGCGTGGCTATGTTGACGTTGACCGCACCGTTTGCCAGGCCCACGGCGAACATAATGCCCAGGTGGGCCACAGCAGGCAGGGGAGCCAGGGCCAAGCCGACGAGGCAGGCCTCGATAGCCAAGCCGACTATCACGGTAACCGCCCGTGCCTTACCGCGCGCGGGCCTGGCGGCCACCGCGGCGTAGCCCGCTATGGCGCCGACGCCGAAGGCCGCCATCAGGTAGCCGTACCACTCGCTGCCCCGACCCAGGTAGTCGGTGGCGTAGAAGGGCAGCGTGACGAGGAGCGGAGCGGCTGCCAGGTTGAGCGCCGCGAAGGACAGGAGAGCCGCCAGCATGCCCGGGTGGCCGGCCACGAAGTGCAGGCCCTCCTTGAGGTCGGCCCAGAGGGCTCTCCAGCCGGCGCTGGCTCCCCGCGTCGTCTCCTCGCCGACACCGTCTGACTGGGAGCCGCCCGGAGCGGCCCCTCGTTCCCGCCCCGTGGGGGGAATGCGCATGAACAGCTCGGCTATGCCTGCGTACAGGTAGGTGACGGCGTTGACTAGGCTCAGGGCCGCCGCCCCGAGGGCGCGGTAGAGGAGTCCCGATAGACCCTGGGCAATGAAGCCCGCCGCCTGGAGGCCGCCCATGTTAAGGCCGTTGGCGGCCTCGAGCCTGGAAGCAGGCACGATATCGGGAATCGAGGAGCCGATGGCCGGCTGGGAGAAGGAATCCAGGAGGCCGGTGGCTATGGTAACGGCGAAGAGAGCCGCCACCACGACGGGAACGTTGGCGGGAAACACGAGCAGTACGGCGAAGGCCGCGAGCACGACGAATCCGCCCGCTATGTCGGTCCAGGCTATGAGCCTGCGCCTATCGGCCCGGTCGACGAAGGCCCCGGCTATCGGCCCCAGGAGTATAGAGGGAAGCATGGCCACGGCCATGAGAAGGCCCATGACTGAACCGGAGCCCGTGAGGTCCTTTATGACGAGCATACAGGTGAGCGCGAAGGCCTGCTTGCCTACCGAGCTCACGAGCTGGCCCTGCCAGAGCAGGGAGAAGTTGCGGTTCCAAAGTCGGTCGCCGGACGTAGTAGTCCCTGCGAGCGCTCCGGCAGCCGCGGCCGGCTCGATCGTCCCCATACGGGCGGCGTCGAGCACCTCGGACGGTGCGTCTTGTCTCATAGTGGACCAGAATATACGAACGCGCCTGTGCGAGAGTCAAGAAAAGGCGTAACGCCCCTTGCCCAGGACGCGATGTCGCGCTGTAATGGTAGGCATGACGAACGATAGCTCCGAGGGCCACGCTTCCCTGTCCTTCTTCACGCGAGTCGACCGGGCCAGGGCGACCCTGACGGCCACCCAAGCCATGATAGCCGAGGCCCTGAGCGAGGGCTACCGCCAGGCCGTCTTCTATACGCTGGCCGAGGCGGCCCGGGCCGTAGGCGCCAGCCAGGCCTCCGTCGTACGGCTGGCCAGGGCCCTGGGCTACGAGGGCTTCACCGACATGCAGGACGCCATGCGCGACTACGTGGCCGACTCCATGCGCTCGACCGTGGACCGCTTCCGCCGCATAGAGGAGTCGGCCGGAGGCTCGGGCGGCTGGGAGGAACTCATCGCCTCTGGCGAGCGTACCCTGCGAAGCCTACCCAACCTGGTACCGGTCGAGGCGGTCTCGGCCCTCGCATCGTCGCTCTCGACCTATGCCTCCATAGCGGTCGTCGGCTTCGAGAGCACGGCGGGACTGGCCGAGCACCTGTCCTACTACCTGTCCCGGGCCGGCTTCCCGGCGGAGGCCGTCACCGAGCGATCGGGCAACCTCTACGGGACCATACGCCGCGCCGGTAAGGGTACCCTCGTCCTCTGCCTGATGGTCTCCCGCTACCCGAGGACGGCGGTCGAGTTCTGCCGAGCCTGTACCCGCCAGGGCTCGGCCCTGGCGGTGATATCGGACATAGCCGACAATCCGCTCTCGGGCCAGGCGGAGGTCCAGCTATCGGTGGCCGAGCGCAGGTCGACGGGCATGAACCTCGAGGTACACCTAGCCATGCTTGCCACCGCCCAGCTCCTCGTTCTAAAGGCGGGACTGAGCGACAAGGAGCGGACACGTACGGCCCTTTCCGAGCTCGAGGCCTACGACGAGGCATTCCGGGTATTCAGCTTTTAGTTCCCCGAAGGCTGTTACGCCCCCACGCAGGCGTACTGGGGGAGATAGTC
>CAZNNA010000210.1:0-6268 GCA_964573825.1 uncultured Treponemataceae bacterium | reverse complement strand
CCTTGGCGCGGCGCTCTTTATAGCGCCTTTCGTTCATTCGTGTCAAGCGCCTGTCGCAAGATTCGCCATTTTTATCGCCGCATCGGCGCGAACCGCAAGGAGCCGACCTAAAAAGGTTAGCCCATCAAACAAGACCAAACGTAATGATTGGTGTAAGTATCCAACAATCAATAGTCCAAGTCAAGCGCGACGCTTTTTTTTATCTACGCAGTCGCTTTCGCGACCGCGGGATGGTTATAATACAGCCCTCAAATATTGTCAAGCGCACATCGATTTCTCATAGGTGCCTCATCAATACGGGACATCGGTCATTCGCTATGGCACGATCCAGAAGATGTCGGAATCGCCGTAGCGACGTAAGGCGCAGGCTTCCTCCACGTGCTCCGCTTCGATGCCCCGCTTACCTTCCAGGTCGGCGACGGTACGCGCGACTCGTAGTACGGAGTGACTCGCCCTCGACGAGAAGCCCTCTCTCTCGGCCCAGGATACGAGTAGCCTCAGGGCCTCTCCCGAGGCCTGGCATGCGCGCCCTATGTCTCCGGCAGGCACCTGGCCGTTGAGGCCGTATGGCTTATCGACGTAACGCATCCTCTGCGTTTCCCGAGCCGCCTCGACACGAGTCCTCACCGCGGCTTTTCCCTCGCCCGAGGGAGCCGCTAGGTCCGCTGCATCGACCGGCCTGACCGGTATACGCATGTCTATCCTATCGAGCAGCGGCCCGCCGAGACGCTTCCAATACCTCCGGATCTCATCCGGCGAGCAGAGGCAGACGGCGTTCTTCCTGCCGAGGTTGCCGCATGGACAGGGATTGCAGGTCAGGACGAGCGAGAAGCGCGACGGATATGATGCCGTCAGCTCAGCGCGGGCGATCGTTATGCGACCTTCCTCAAGAGGCTCGCGAAGGGCTTGCAGCACGTCGCTCCGGAACTCCGCGGCCTCGTCGAGGAGGAGCACGCCTCCGTGAGCCAGGCTGATCTCTCCGGGCTTCCTCGTCCGGCCACCGCCGACGAGCCCCTCGGCCGAGGCTCCGTGATGGGGAGCCCTGAAGGGCGGACGCCTCACGAGCCCGGATCGAGCAGGGAGCATTCCCGCGAGAGAGTGGAGCATGGTCACCGTGATGGATTCATCGTAGTCAAGATCGGGAAGCAAGCCGGGCAGGCACCTCGCCGCCATGGTCTTCCCCGAGCCGGGCGGCCCGAAGAGGAGGAGGTGATGCCCGCCAGCGGCGGAAATCTCCATGGCTCTTCGCAGATACGCCTGCCCTCGGATATCGGCTATGTCAGCCTCGGGACAGGCCGGACCTCCATAGGCTACCGTGCCGCTACCTGCGGGCCCGCCGGAACGGGAAACGGTATGCGTCGCCAGGGGCTCCCCGTATAGGCAGTCGCAGTCGCGGAGCTCATCCATCGGAAGGGCGCCCGATCCCGCTAGCACCCTAGCCTCGTCGAGGTTGGCCCGAGGAACCAGGAAGCGGGAGATGCCATGCCTACGGCCTGCCGCGACCGCGGGCAGTACGCCGGATACCGGGCGAACGCGCCCCGATAGCTCCAACTCGCCGAGCGCCATGACGGGAGTGCCCTTGTCGGGTAGTTGCCCGGACGACCACAGTACCGCTAGCGCGATGGCGAGGTCGAAGGAGGCCCCGCCCTTCTTGACGCCCGCCGGCGCCAGGCTGACGAGTAGTCTATCGAGAGGGAAGTCGAAACCGGAATTGCGTATCGCGGCCCTGACCCGCTCTCGAGCCTCCTTGACGGCGCCGTCAGGCAGCCCGACGATATCGACGCTCGGTATGCCGCGACGGAGATCCACCTCGACGGACACGAGTTCGCCTTCGAAGCCGATCGGTTCGTACGCGTACACGTTCATATGCCCCCCTCGGCCGTACCACGCGGCGAGCAGCAGCGGCGCTTGCGCTTCGGGGAAAGGTTTCGTTTCTTCAGGCCAGGGTATGGATCGGCGGCGCTTCATCGAGCGCGACCGTGGCGCATACCCGTTTAGCGCGTGTCCGCGCCGAGCGTCCGATCGCTAGCTAGCGGACGCGTCGACGCTTGGCTATCATCGCCACGAAGGCGGCGGAGAAGAAGATCCAGGGCAGGTTGGGCAGGATGAAGGCGAGGGCCCCGAGCCAGGGGACTCCCTGCCCGGGCTCGGGGAGGAAACCGAACCGGATAAGGATCGCGTAGAGAATCTCGCCGTAGCCGGCTATGACGCCCACGACTATGAGCATCCACGCCGTGTCTCGCGAGCGGGCCCATACGACTATGGCCAGGAAGGTGGCCACCGCCACGACGGCGAACTGAACCGCGAGAGCGGCTACGGAGGTATCCATCATCGCGCCTGTCCCGAGCCGGCCGCGACAGGCTTGGCGTAGTGCTGGTACAGGAAGCGCCGTACCTTTCGCGTGCTCGTTTTCTCGAATTCGTCATCGCGTAGTACTACGTCGACTATCTTCATGAACGAAGCCAGCGTCTTGTTGACCGCTCGCACCTCTTCCCTGACGCGTTCCGCGGCGAAGGCGGCCCTGTCCGCGTCGCCGCGCTCGGCGTCGACGCGATCCCAGTCGGGAACGCAGACGGCGATCACCTGCTCGCCGGCCTTGGTCCCCGAGACGGGACGCCCCAGTACGAGCACCTCCCTGATCCAGGGCGAGCCCTCGAAGCGCAGCTCTATCTCCTCGGGATAGACGTTCTTGCCGCCCTCGGTGACGATGATGTTCTTGGACCTGCCCGTGATGTAGATGAAGCCGCGACCGTCGATATAGCCGAGGTCGCCCGTCCGGAGCCATCCGTCGGGGCTGAGCGCGGCGGCAGTCGCCTCGGGCGCGCCTAGGTAGCCGAGCATCATGGACGGACTCTTGACCTGTATCTCCCCGACCCCGTCGGGCCCCGGATCGGCTATGCGGGCCTCGGTGCGCTTGACCGGGAGGCCTACGGAACGGTTGTCCTTGTACTCGGGCAGGTTGACCGCTATGAGCGGCCCGTTCTCGCTCATGCCGTAACCCTGCACCAGGTTGAAGCCGAGCACCTCGAAGAACTCGGCGGTGTCCCAGGCGAGGGGGCCGCCTCCGGCGACTCCGAGCCTGACCGTCGCTATGCCCGCCTTGGCCCGCAGGAAGCGCAGGAGGACCCTGCCCGCGGGTAGGCGCAGCCGCCTGACGCAGAAGCCGGAAAGCCCGAGCATGGCCTTGACGAAGACGGAGGCCGGCCCCTTGAGGCGATCCACCTCGGTCCGCATTCCTTGCTTGATCTTGTCGAAGAGGAGGGGGACACCGATCATGAAGGTGACCCGCGACTCGCGGACGTGCCTGAGTATGACCGAGGGCACGATCTTCTCGACGAAGGTGATGGAGCCTCCCGCGGCGAACGGCGAGAGGAAGTTACAGGTAGCCGCGTAGGTGTGGTGGAGCGGGAGTACGCCGATGAAGGTATCGCTAGGTCCCACGTTGAGCGCCTGGATGGAGGCGTTAACGTTCGCGATGATCCCGCGATGGCTCAGCATGATACCCTTGGCGACGCCCGTCGTACCGGAGGTATAGATGATGACGGCCAGCCCGTCGCCGTCGATGCTCTCCGGGGCCGGAAGCCCCTCCCCCGGGTCGGGGCCTTGCTCACTCGCCCGGCCCTCGGCGGTTCCGCCACCGCGGGCGCCCGCGACGACCGCCCAGGAGCCCGCGCCGGCTAGCGCGGGCTCGTCGCCTGCGCCCGCGCCGAATTCCACCGCGGCGAGGAGTCTCTCGCCCGACTCCTCGGCCCGCCGGACGGCCTCAGCCGCCTTGGCCCCGAGCTGGCGCGAGTAGATCGCGGCCTTGGCTCCCGAGGCCGCGACGATGGCGGCCAATCCGGCGGCGTCGAGCGTCGAGTCTGTAGGCACGGCCACCAGCCCCGCCACGACGACGCCGACGTAGGCGAAGCACCACTCTGGGCGATTCTCTCCGACTATGACGACGCGGTCGCCGGCGGCTAGGCCGCGCGAGAGCAGGTAGCGCCCGAGCGCGTACGACTCTCGCCTAAGGTCGGCGTAGTTCCAGGTCGTATAGGGCGCGCCGTCGGCTAGTCGCATGCGCGCCGCCGGCAGCGACGAGAAACGGTCGCAGACCGCGTCGAACATCAGGCGGAAGTTCGGGTAATCGATATCCGGCAGCTGGGAGTAACGCCTCTCGAGGTTCACAGAGCCTCCATTCAAGCCTAGAGAAGAGCGTCCAGGTCCAGCTCGCACGCGGCGCAGGGCATGGTCACGCCCCAGTTCTCAAGGACCGACGGATGGACCTCCCCGAAGACGCCGATGGCCTTGCCCCCGCGCATGACGCTCGCCTGCCTGCCTGGCAGGAACCGGGCATCGTCGGACTCGGCCACCTCGTAGTCGTTTCCCAGGAAATACATCAGGGAGGATACGTGGCCGGCCATCTCGTTGAAATCGGCGCCCTGGTGCGACGACACGAGGCCGAGCCTCTGCCTCGTCTGGGAACCGTAATTAGCCTCCGGATCCAGGAAGGCGACCTTGCCGACCTCGAAGGTCCGGTGGGGATAAGGCGCCTTGCTCGACACCGATTCCGACTGCATGAGGCAGGGCAGGATCGAAGGCCGTACGTACTCGAAGTTCTCGGTCATGGGGTTGGCTATGCGGACGGCCGTCTCCTGAGTTCCGTTCATGCGCTCTATGAAGTCCTTGCCGGAGCCGAGGTAGTTATAGACCATCTCCTGGTATCCCAGGCCCACCATGACGTCCTTGACCTTGCGGCTGAACGACTCGATGGGCGATAGCCGACCGATGGTAAAGTCCTTGGGCCGCTCCGGCTTGAAGCTCGAGAGCCCCCGCCCTATCATCACGTCCTCGACGAGGTCGACGGCGTGGATGAAGTCGTCGCGGTACTCCGGGGGCCAGGCCCTGACGTGCTGACCGTGGGCCTCGGCCCGGACGCCCATGCGACCGAGAGCCTCGACCACGCCGTCGGGGCCTATGCTCTCGCCGAGCAGCCTGGAGACCCGCCCCGAGTCGACCGAGGCCGGCGACTGGAAGTAGTACGGGAAGGTCACCGAGCGCCCGAAGGGCGTGTCGTAGGCGTAGTCGACCCGGAGCGGCTTGATATCGTAGCCGGCGTCGGCGAAGTCGCAGGCCACGATGCTCGTCGACAGGCAGACGGCGGCCATATCGGTGCCGGTGAACTCCACGAGGAGGTCGCGGTCGCCCACCTGAACGGCTCCTATGTCCGCGCTATTGATGATAGGAGCCATGGACAGCACCCCGCCGTCCGCGCCGACGAGGAGGGGATAGGCGGGGAAGCCGGCTATGATGTGCCCGTACTCTCGACCCTTGGGGTGCTCGGCGACGATGCGCCTGAGCGTCATCCTCTCCTCGCCCTGCAGCGGTACGAAGGAGGCCGAGTCGGGATCTACGGCCTTGTAGGCCACGGGCCACTTGACGAGCTCTATGCGGTAGAGCCCCATGGACACCGAGCGCCGCTTGCGGCCGAAGTTGGAGCAGAGCTTCTCCTGGGTCTGGATAGCGTCCTTGAGCATGGCGTCGTCTATGGGCTTACCGGAGATGACGAAGCCGGCCATGAAGGGACGCACGTCCTTGATGGACGCGTCCGCGACGACCCGGTAGTCGGCCGGGCGGGCGTCGCCCTCCCGCGAGAAGAAGGGGTACTCGGGCCTGCCGCCGCCGAGGCGTACGCGCAGCTGACGGGCTATGCCGGCCGTCGACCAGAGGTCGGGGCGGTTGGTGTCGTTCAGCTCTATCTTGATGACGCGCTCGGCCTGGGGTCCCTCGCGGTCCCAGCCGTCGAGTTCCGCCTTGGCGTGCTCCAGCGCGGGCTCGAGCTCGGCGGCGTCCATGCGCCGCCCGATCAGCTCGAAGAATAGGTTCTCGTTGACTTCTATCTTAGGCATCTTGGGTTCTCCATGTAGGGGCGGCGCCTGGGCGTCACCTGACGATCGCGCGCCTCAGGCGCACGTTCTCGATGTCGGAGCTGAAGAGCTCGCGGAGGTCGTTGAGGCCGAGGGCCATGAGGGCCATGCGGTCTATGCCTATGCCCCAGGCGAGGACGGGCACGGACACGCCCATGGGCTCGGTGACCTCGGGCCGGAAGATGCCGGCGCCGCCGAGCTCGAACCAGCCGAGCACGGGATGCTTGATATGCACCTCGACCGAGGGCTCGGTGAAGGGGAAGTAGCCGGGGACGTACTTGACCTCCTTGGCGCCGGCGACCTCCACGGCGAACATCTCGAGGAAGCCGAGCAGGGTCCGCAGGTTGACGTCCTCGCCGAGT
>CAZNNA010000209.1:3257-6301 GCA_964573825.1 uncultured Treponemataceae bacterium | reverse complement strand
CTTGAGCCGCAGGCCCCTCATGAAGCTCGCCTCGTCCCCGCGGTCCACGACGACGAGGCCGGCGGGCTTCCGCACGCCCGAGGCTATCTTGGCCACGTAGCGATTGGCGGCCACGCCCACGGAGACCGATAGGCCGAGCTCGCCCAGGACGCGCGCCTGGACGGCGGCCGCGGCCGCCGCGGGCTCTCCCCAGAGCCTCTCGGTGCCCGTCATATCGAGGCTCGCCTCGTCTATCGAAACGCGAATCACGTCGGGCGTATAGTCCTCGAACACGGCCATGACTCGCGACGACATCTCGGCGTAGCGCGCCATGCGAACCGGCAGGAAGGCCGCCTGGGGACAGAGACGGGCTGCCTCGGATATGGGCATGGCCGAATGGACGCCGAAGCGTCGCGCCTCGTAGGAACAGGTGGACACGACCCCTCGCCGTCCCGGCTCGGCCCCGACTATGACGGGCCGCCCGGCGAGCGACGGATCGTCGAGCAGCTCCACGGCCGCGAAGAACGCGTCCAGGTCGATATGGAAGAACATCGCTAGGCCACGCGCCCCAGGTAGGGCAGTAGGGCCTCGCCCGCCGACGCGAGTAGGGCGCTCGCGAGCCAGAAGCCCCAGGTCCTGCGGCCGCGGAATAGCGCGGATTCCCTCGAGAAGGCTGTTACGATCCAGAGGCCGAAGGGCGTCGCGAAGACGGCCAGGAGGGCGCTCGAGCCCAGGGCCTCCAAGGCGGTGGCCGAGCCCGTGCGCAGGGACGACAAGGCCTGGATATCCAGGAAGGGTACGACGAGAGCGCCGAAGAGCGCGAGGCCCCCGAGGCCGACGGGCGGGCCGAGGGAGGTGAGCGTCGAGAGTAGGGCCCCGGCAAGCAGGAAGGGCGCGGCCTGGGGAAAGAACGGTAGGCAGGCGACCGCCAGGGAGCAGAACCAGAGGAGGGCCGCCCGCGCCGCCTCTATGCGGCCGTGCTCGCCGTGGAGCCCCGCCTTGGCGGCTATGCCCGAGGCCGCGTAGAAGGCGGCTACGACGATGAAGGCTCGGAGCGCCAGCGTAGCGCTATCGAGCCAGGCCGAGCCGGGCCGCGGGGGCGATCCGAAGGCCGCCGCCGACAGGTGGCGGCCGAGCGCTATGAGGGCCGAGGTGAGGGCCAGGGCCACGAAGGCCATGGCGAAGGCCGTCAGCCCCTCGCGGGCGACCTGGGCGAACGAGGTCGAGCGGCGGCGGCCGCGCAGGAGGCCCAGGGCCGAGACCGCGAAGAAGAACGAGCCCAGGCCCAGGGCCAGGACGACTATCGCCCGGTCGCCCAGCGTGACTATCCTTCCAGGCAACGGGTAGCGCAGGTAGCCGACGTCCCCGTCCGGCGATACGGCGTCCCGCTTCGGATCGGAGCCCGCCCCCGAGGCTAAGGCCGCGACGGACGCGAAGGCCTCCGCGAAGGCGGCCGGGTCTGGCGCCCGAACGGCCAAGGCCGGCAGCCCGGCCTCGAGCCAGGGCAGGAGGCCCGGCTCTCCGTCGGCCAGGCCGACGACCGCGTAGAAGTCGGGGACCGGCGACTCGGCGGCCGTCAGCCCGAGCGATGCC
The DNA here is from genome assembly GCA_964573825.1 of uncultured Treponemataceae bacterium. GTDB lineage: Bacteria > Spirochaetota > Spirochaetia > Treponematales > UBA12059 > SZUA-370. Next base: position 4,729 of record CAZNNA010000209.1, on the reverse strand, counting down.
GCCGCCGCCCGCGCGGCCTTGAGGACGTGGCGCGGCGAGGCGTAGCCGCGAGCGGCCGCCGCTATGCGGGCCACGCCCGGCTCGCCCGCGCCGATCGACAGCAGGGCGACGACGCCCTCGTCGACGAGGAGGCCGGGCAAACCCGGCCCTCGCAGGAAGGGTTCGCCGGGACTATCAGCCGATACGTCGCCGGTCACGTCGTCGCCGGGTAGCGCCTCGGGGCCGCCCCTAAGGACGTATAGAGTGGCGGGTATCGGGGCGCCCTCGCGAAGCGCCCCGACGAAGCGCGCCCAGGATCCGTCGCCGTCGGCCTCGTAGGCCAAGGCCAGCCGGGGCGCGCCCGGCGGCCCCTTCATGACGATAGGCGGAACGGGCTCCGCCCCGAGCGTCGCGGCGATGACTGAGGCCATGAGCGTTAACGCGAGCGAGCGGAACGGCCGAAGCATTATAAGGAACGATCTTAGGTACGCCGCCCGTCCTGGTCAATATGGTTTTACACCCGGGCCCGGATAGGGTATACTACGGGCGCTACGGCGCCAAGCTCCGCGAACGACGGGGGAAACGAGTCTCGATGGGTTCTCAAGAACGCAAGGCTATCATCTCCCTGCCCGTCAAGGTCGTCCTGACGGACCAGGGCACGACCTACTTCATCAAGAACAACAAGAAGCTACGGAAATTCAAGCTCGCCGATAACGTAGAGGAATACGGCATACTCCTGGACTCGTTCACGCCGGCGAGCCTGCAGCGCATGATGCTCATCGACTACGTCTCCAAGGTTGAGATATCGGCCAGCGAGCTCGTCAAGGTCAGGCAGGAGATCATGGACATCTCCAAGCTCGTCACCTACACGATGATGTACCGCCAGTACGACGCCTACATCTTCCAGCGCCTCCTGGCGAGCGACGTCATCAAGAACTGGAACCGCAAGAATCCCGCCAACATCATAGACGAGAAGACCAGGATCAACGACACCTTCCTCCAGAACGTACTCAAGGAGAAGGAGAAGGAGGTCGAGGACATCAAGCGGGCGGTATTGGCGCCCATGCTCGGTTACATCAACCGCAACTCTAACCTCCTCCCCGAGGAGAAGAACATCCAGATACTCCTCTCGGAGAAGTTCCTCAATACGCTCAGGCCCTTTACCTGGTTCATCATAGCCAAGTTCCACGACTCGGACGGTTACGACGCCCTGATAAAGGAAATACGGACGGGACTCGCCGAGTACATGGAGAAGGCGAAGATAGCCGAGTACACGGCCCTCAACGTCATGGAGCTGGCCTCCAACGCCGAGAACGCCAACCTGAAGCGCGAGGCCAAGGCCATCTTCAAGGGAGCCGTCGACATGAACGCCGTGCTCTTCGACCCCAACGTGAGGCGGCAGGTCCTCGAGTCGCTCAGGCGCAAGGGCGAGCTCGTATCCATCTCCTGGAGGCTCGGCTGGTGCCCGAGCTTGGCTTCGAGCTCCGCCGAGG
>CAZNNA010000209.1:0-3247 GCA_964573825.1 uncultured Treponemataceae bacterium | reverse complement strand
CTGCACGTCACCGTCTACAACAAGGAGTCGGAGTACGAGAAGATGAAGGAGGCCTTCGACGAGAAGAAGAACGCCGACCTCAGGAAGCGGACGCTCCTAGACTTCTATAAGGCCATGCCGGAGGTGGAGTCGAATACCGAGCTCGGTCTCTACTACCTATCCTACCTCTCCGAGGCCTGCGAGAAGGTCAACGTCAAATTCGAGTCCCACGTCAGCCAGGTGGCCGGCTCGGACTTAACGGTCATGACCATGGCGATAAATGTCTAGGTTATACTATTTTAATACTGTTTCATAGACGAACCTAGCCTCCCTTGCGGTTTATTGACAGGGGCTGTGGTTTCATATAACTTTATGGATTGAACGGAGGATTCTACTCGATGGCAAAGATCAAGTACGTGTACTACTTCGGCGACGGCAAGGCCGAAGGCGACGCTAAGATGAAGGAAGTCCTTGGCGGCAAGGGCGCTAACCTCGCCGAGATGACCAACCTCGGCATCCCGGTACCTCCGGGATTCACCGTCTCCACCGACGTGTGCGCCGCGTACTACGAGAACAAGCGCAAGTACCCGGCCGAGCTCGAGGCCGAAGTCGCGGAGCACCTCGCGCGGCTCGAGAAGTCCATGGGCAAGAAGCTCGGCGACCCGGTCGACCCGCTCCTCGTCTCCGTCCGCTCCGGCGCCGCCCAGTCGATGCCCGGCATGATGGACACCATCCTCAACCTCGGCCTCAACGACAAGGCCGTCGAGGGCCTGGCCAAGAAGACCGGCAACCCCCGCTTCGCCTACGATTCCTACCGCCGCTTCATCCAGATGTACGGCGACGTCGTCCTCGAGGTACCGCACGACGATTTCGAGCACGCCCTGGCCGCCGCCAAGAAGGCCAAGAAGGTCGAGCTCGACACCGGCCTGTCCGCCGACGACTTAAAGAAGCTCGTCGAGACCTACAAGGCCATCGTCAAGAAGCACACCAAGAAGGACTTCCCCCAGGCTCCCAAGGACCAGCTCTGGGGCGCCATGGGCGCCGTGTTCGGTTCCTGGATGAACGAGCGCGCCATCAAATACCGCGACCTCAACGGCATCAAGGGCCTCAAGGGCACCGCGGTCAATATCCAGTCCATGGTCTTCGGCAACTGGGGCGACGATTCCGGCACCGGCGTCTGCTTCAGCCGCGACCCGTCGACCGGCAAGAACGAGTTCTACGGCGAGTACCTGATGAACGCCCAGGGCGAGGACGTCGTGGCCGGCATCCGCACCCCCGAGAAGATAGCCACCCTGGCCAAGAAGAACGCGGCCGTCTACAAGCAGCTCGTGTCCATCAAGGACGGCCTCGAGAAGCACTTCCGCGACATGCAGGACATGGAGTTCACAGTCCAGCAGGGCAAGCTCTTCATACTCCAGACCCGCAACGGCAAGCGCACCGGCGCCGCCGCCGTCAAGATGGCCGTGGACATGGTGGGCGAGAAGCTCATAACCAAGGATGAGGCACTCCTCCGCGTCTCGCCGAGCCACATCGACCAGATGCTGCACCCCGCCATCGACCCCAAGGCCTCCAAGGCCGCCAAGGTCCTGGCCAAGGGCCTCAACGCCTCCCCGGGAGCCGCCTGCGGCCAGGTCGTGTTCAGCGCGGCCGACGCCGAGGCCTGGGCCAAGGACGGCAAGAAGGTCCTCCTCGTCCGCAAGGACACGAGCCCCGAGGACATCGGCGGCATGGTCGTGGCCGAGGGCATCCTCACGGCGACCGGCGGCATGACCAGCCACGCGGCCGTCGTCGCCCGCGGCATGGGCACGCCCTGCGTCTCCGGCGCCCACGCCCTGTCCATCGTCGGCAAGGTCGCGACCGTCGCCGACGTCAAGTTCAAGGAAGGCGACTGGATGACCATCGACGGCTCCACCGGCGCCATCTACCAGGGCCAGCTGCCCCTCGTCGAGGCCAAGATCGGCAAGGAGCTCGAGGCCTTCCTCGCCTGGGCCGACGACGTCCGCGAGGGCTCCGTCCGCTCGGGCCTCAAGGGCTTCGGCGTCCGCACCAACGCCGACACCCCCGCCGACGCCAAGCGCGCCTTCGACTTCGGCGCCCAGGGCATCGGCCTCTGCCGCACCGAGCACATGTTCTTCGACAAGGAGAAGCTCATCCACTTCCGCGCCATGATCGTCGCCGACGGCGAGGCCAAGCGCAAGGAAGCCCTGAAGAAGATCCTGCCGCTCCAGAAGAAGGACTTCGTGGGCATCTTCAAGGCCATGGGCGGACGCCCCGTGACCATCCGCCTCCTGGATCCGCCGCTCCACGAGTTCGTCCCGCACACCAAGGCGGAGACCGAGGAGCTCGCCAAGTTCATAGGCGTCAAGGCCAAGGACCTGCAGCCCAAGATCGACAAGCTCCACGAGTCCAACCCGATGCTCGGCCACCGCGGCTGCCGCCTCGCCGTGACCTACCCGGAGATCTACGACACCCAGGTCGAGGCCATCATGCAGGCCGCCGTGGAGTGCGCCAAGAAGAAGGTCGCCGTCAGCCCCGAGATCATGATACCGCTCATCTGCGACCCCAAGGAGCTGGCCGTGCTCGAGGCCCGCACCCGCAAGATCGTCGACGACTCCCTGGCCAAGGCCGGTCTCAAGATGAAGGTCCTCGTGGGCACCATGATCGAGGTACCGCGCGCCGCCATCCTGGCTGACAAGGTCGCCGAGCACGCCGACTTCTTCAGCTTCGGAACCAACGACCTTACCCAGATGACCTACGCCTTCAGCCGCGACGACGCCGGCACCTTCCTGCCCGAGTACCTCTCGCAGGAGATCCTGCCCGCCAACCCGACCGAGACGGTCGACGAGGAGGGCGTCGGCTTCCTCATGAGGCACGCCTCCGAGTTCGGCCGCAAGACCAAGGGCGACCTCAAGCTCGGCATCTGCGGAGAGCAGGGCGGCGATCCCGCTACCATCGACTTCTGCTACCGCATCGGGCTCAACTACGTCTCCTGCTCGCCCTTCCGCGTACCCATAGCCAGGCTCGCCGGCGCCCAGGCCGTGCTGCGCAACGCCAAGAAGTAAACTCTAAGTAACTATCATTTCCTAACACATCCGGCCTCCGCCTCGCGCGGGGGCCGGGTTGTTTAAAAAAATCCAGAATCCAGAATCTGACGGCTGGGAACCTGCCGATAGCCTCGGGGCCTCCTGGAGGAGCGCGCGCGGTTTTCCCTCTAGCCGCGCTTCCATGCCTATTCGCCTCCTATCGCTTCCCTCCGCTCGCGGCTCAG
>CAZNNA010000208.1:0-6305 GCA_964573825.1 uncultured Treponemataceae bacterium | reverse complement strand
GGAAGCCCCCTGGCACTTCATCGAGGTGATGGCCTGCCGCGGCGGCTGCATAGGCGGAGGCGGCCAGCCCTACGGAGCCACCGACGAGATACGCCAGCAGCGCATGGCCGGCATCTACGCCGACGACGAGAAGAGCACCTACCGCTGCTCGCACCACAACCCCTACATCGGGCAGGTGTACAAGGAGTTCCTGGGCGAGCCCAACGGCCACAAGGCCCACGAGCTCCTGCACACGCACTACTTCAAGCGGGAGATCTATAAATAACGACCGGGCGTTCGAGCCGACGGGCGCTAGGGCGCCCCCGGCTAGACGCCTCGGCTCCCGCTGCGGGTTCGCCCCCAGGGGCGGATCCGGCTTGCCCTCGCGGCGCCCCGGCCCTCGGTCGGGGCGCCATTATCTTTCTATAAGGCTCCCGCCGTCGAGGGGCCCGGGCTTGCGGCGGCCGTGGCGCAGCCGACGACGAGCGGCTTGCCGCGATGCTCGATGATCTCCGCGTCGATACCGTAGACCCTGCGCATGAGCGCCTCGTCTATAACCTCGATGCCGCCGTAGGCCTCGACCCGGCCCTCGGCCAGGAAGAGGAAGCGATCCGAGTACTGTATGGCCAGGTTGATATCGTGCATGGTCATGACGGCGCCGACGCCGTGCGAATGGACGACGGAGCGCACGAGCTCCATGGTCCTATGCTGGTTGGCTATGTCGAGGTTGTTGGACGGCTCGTCGAGCACGAGCACGCGGGGCTCCTGGGCCAGGGCCCGGGCTATCTGGACCTTCTGGAACTCCCCGCCGCTGAGCTGGTTCAGGTACCGCAGCGACAGGGCGCCGAGGCCCATCGCGTCGATGACGCCGCTCGCAATGGCGATGTCCTCCTTGGAGACGGCGAGCTCGATGTGGGGCTTGCGCCCGACGAGGACCGCGTCGAAGACCGTCATCCTGGATACCGGTACCGTCTGCGGGACGTAGCCGATATAGGTCGCCAGCTCGCGGCCGCTCATCGTGAGGAGGGAGCGCCCGTCCAGGCTGACGCCGCCGGAGCGCGGCCGAAGCACGTTGCACAGGCACTTGAGGAGCGTCGTCTTGCCGGCGCCGTTGGAGCCGAGCACCGATATGACCGATCGCTCCTCGGAGGCGAAGGACACGTCCTTGAGCACCGCCCGCGAGCCGTAGTCGAAGCAGAGGGAGTCGACCGATAGGATCATCGCCGTCCCCCACGCAGGAGTATGAGGAGGAAGAGCGGCCCCCCGACGGCCGAGGTGATGATGCCGACCGGCACGGCTATGTCGAAGGCGTAGGAGCTCACGACATGGGCCAGGAGGAGCACCAGGGCGCCGACGAGCGCGGAGCCGGGCAAGACGAAGCGGCTATCGTTCCCGATCAGCCGCTTGACCATGTGGGGTCCGATGAGGCCGATGAAGCCGATGATACCGAAGAAGGATACGACGGAGGCGGTCAGCAGGGCAGAGACGCAGAGCCCTAGCATCCTCGTGGACCGGATACGCACCCCGAGCCCCTTGGCCACGTCCTCTCCTGCCTCCATGGCGTTGTAGTCCCAGCGCTTGAGGAAGAAGTAGAGGAAGGAGAGGGCCAGGAGGATCGCGACAAGGCCCGCGTTCCCCCAGTCCGCCTTGCCGAGGCTCCCGAACTGCCAGAAGACTATGGAGGCTATCGCCACGTCGTCGGCCAGGAAGGTCAGCAGGGCCAGGCCCGTCCCGAAGATGGCGCTGATGGCCAGGCCGGTCAGCACCATGGTCTCGGGCGAGCACTCGGTCAGGCTGATCAGGCCGAGTATGACCAACGTCGCGGCCAGGGAACAGGCGAAGGCCGAGAGGGTGACGATCAAGGGATTGCTGATCATGGAGAAGGCCTGGACCGAGCCGACCATACGTCCCCCGTCGAAGGCGACGATGGCCAGGGCGGCGCCGAAGGCGGCGGCGTTGGAGAGGCCGAGGGTGAAGGGCGAGGCCATGGGATTACGGAGTATCGACTGCATGACCGCCCCGGCGAGTCCCAGGGCCCCGCCGGCGAGCATGGCCGCCACGATGCGCGGGAGCCGTAGCTTCCAGACGACCGTCGCGTTCCAGCTGCCGTCCGGCCGCGCCAGCTGGGACAGGATCTCGCCGTAGCCCAGGCCCGTGGCCCCGAGGCGTATGGCGAAGACCGCGAGGACGGCGAGGCCCAGGAGAGCGGACAGGAGGAAGAGCGTCTTGGCTCGGCTATACCGCAGGTAGACCCGCGCGGTCGCCGAGTCCAGGGCGGACGCTACCAGGTGCCGCGTTCCCGCCGCTCCGCGTCCCTGAAGGCGGCTCATCGCGCGGCGAGCCCGTACGAGCCGCCGCTCCGCGTGACCTTGACCTCCCTGAGGAGGGGCAGCTCTACGCCGTTGGCCGCGGACTTGCCCTCGAAGAAGGCCTTCATTCCCGGATAGACCGCCGAGCCCCGCGCCCCGTAATAGGCCCGGAACACGCCGTCGATCTTGGCCATGAGGGTCGCCTCGCTCGGCGCGCCGTACAGCAGGGACGAGAGATAGTAGGCTCCGGCAAGGACGCAGTCGTAGTTGGCGCTATCCCAGACCATGGGCAGGGTCACGAAGAGGCGAACGTCGTTGGCCGGGTCGCCGTCGTTGTTGCGCTTGTGGAGCCACTCGAGGATGAGCTGGGAGTTGGGCGTGGCTAGCTTATCCGAGGACGACGGGTCGATGACGAAGTAGTCCATGGGAATCTTGGTGATAGCCTCGACGTCCATGACCACCCGGCTCGCCTCGGAGCCTCCGTGGGCGTTGGCGCCGCCTACGAGCATCAGGGGCAGGTAGGTGGGAAAGGTCGTGGTCAGCTCGTTGCTGCCCTGCCAGGTCAGCCCGGCGACGTAGACGCGCCTGGCGGGGGCCTTGCTCGCGGGCCTGGACAGGGAACGGATCTCGGCGATGATCGCCTCGACGGCGGCTATGTGCTCCTCCGCCCTGGGCTCGCGTCGAAGGACGGCGCCGAGGGATCGGACGGTTGCCTTGTACCAGGGCGCCAGCCTGCCCTCGGCGTCCCAGAGCTCGGTCATGCTCTGCGAAGGGATGACGAGGAGGGGGAAGCGCGAGGCGAGGAGCTCGCAGTTATCCCGATAGCTCTCGTAGACCGACTGCTGGACTATGATGAGCGAAGGGTTCCTAGCGCCTATCTTCTCGACCGTCTCGGCCTCGAGCTTGCTGTCGGGGTGGTAGCGCTCCGGGCCGAAGGCGTCGTAGGCGTAGGCGTACGAGTATCCCCGCCCGTTCTTGCTGTCGGTCACGTCACCCTTGTCGACCTGGACGACCTTGTCGAACACGTCGAAGACGGACAGGAAGCGTAGCGGGCCGCTACTCCCGACGGTGACGATGCCGCCGTCGAGAGAGGCGGGAACGGGCACAGGGCGCCCGACGGCGTCGGTCACGAAGGCGGCGGGAGCCCCGGCGGCGCTCTCCTTGCCGCCGGCCGCGAAGAGTCCCTGGGCCGCGAGGGAAAGGCATAGGAGCGCTAGGAGGCGAGCCGAGGATCCCGGCCGGGCCGCCCGCGATAATTGAAGCATACGAACCTCCGATGATGTCGCGATGAACGGATAGTAGCCGTTCCAGACACCCGTGTCAACATTCTCAAAATTCGTGCTACCGCGATAGGGCTTCCCAAGGCGCATCGAGGCCGCCACTTGGCCTAGGCTCGGCGCCGGCATATACTCCCGCCATGGAACTCGGAACCCTCGCCTTCCTGACCGTCGCCGGTTTCGTGGCCTCGGCGGTAGACGCCATAGCCGGCGGAGGCGGCCTCATAAGCCTGCCTGCCATAGTCGCCGCCGGCGTACCGCCGCAGATGGCCCTGGGCACGAATAAATTCGCCAACGCCTTCTCCTCGTCGACGAGCAGCCTGCGCTTCGCCCTCTCGGGCAAGCTGGCCTGGCGGCTCGTGCGCTGGCAGGTGCCGTGCACGGCCCTCGGCGCCGCCTTGGGCGTCCGCACCGTGCTAGCCCTGGACGAGCGCGTCCTCAACGCCCTCATCATCGTCATGGTACTGGGGGTCGCCCTCTATACCGTCCTCAAGAAAGACTTCGGCGAGCGGGACGCCTTTACCGGGCTGACGCCCGCCCGCGTAGGGACCGGCATGGCCTTCGCCTTCGCCCTGGGCTTCTACGACGGGTTCTTCGGCCCGGGCACGGGCAGCTTCCTCATCTTCCTCTTCATTCGGGTCTACGGCTTCGACTTCACCGTGGCGGCCGGCAACGCCAAGCTCCTCAACTTCACGAGCAACGTCGTCTCCCTCGTCCTCTTCGCCCTGGGCGGCAAGATACTCTACGCGGCCGCCCTGCCCATGGCCCTGGCCATGGTCGCGGGCGCCTGGGTCGGCGCGCATATAGCCATCAAGAACGGCGCCCGCCTCATCAGGCCCCTCTTCGTCGTCATAGCGCTGGCACTGGTTGCCAAGCTGGTCGCGGGAAGCATAGGATAGCTCGATGGCCATAGGCGCGACCGTCTGCAAGGTTAACCTCGACGTCTCCGATATCGACCGCGGCTACTACGCCGAGCATAGGCTTACCGTCTCCCGCGAGCCCTCCGAGCCGGACGAGCGCTTCATGGCCCGCGTCCTGGCCTTCGCCCTCAACGCCTCCGAGGACCTGGCCTACGCGCGGGGCCAACCGGAGGCCGACGAGCCCGAGCTCTGGCGGCGCGACTACGACGGCCGCGTACGGCTCTGGATAGAGGCCGGGCTTCCGGACCCAAGGCGCCTCCGCAAGGCCGCGTCCCGGGCCGACGAGGTCCTCCTCTACCTCTACCACGGCCGCCAGGCCGGGGTCTGGCTGGGGCAGAACCGCGCCGAGCTCGAGGGCATCCCGAAGCTGCGCGTAGTCGAGCTCTCGGCCGATACGGTCCGGCGCCTGGCCGCGATGGCCGCCAAGTCGCTCGACCTTGCGCTCCTCGTGCAGGACGGCCAAGCCTGGCTCGACGACGGGAGGGACAGGGTGGAGCTGGAGATGAAGGAAGTAGTCAGTAGTCAGTAGATAGTGTTACATTATAATTACATCAGATCGCATGGAGAAGTTGCCGAGAACTGATGCCTCTCCCCGATCGTCGCTTCAATCGCCTGATCGGGACTGCTGGCTACTTACTACTGGCTACTACCTCCTTCCAGAAATGATGCCTGATTCATCGCCATATACAGTTTCTATATCATTACATCAGCTATTCAACGCCGATCGACCAACAAGGAGATATCGCGTTATAGCAATTTTTTTCTACATATATAATTAATAGCAGCTCACCAGCGAGCCTCGACTAAACTCCAAGCGGTGGCACTCCCGACTCGCCGCGCTCAGCGACACGATTTCGGCTCCCGCCATCATCGCGGCTCCAGGAAGAGACAAGCGCCCAGCAAGGTCACGCTACGACTCCCACCAGACTGCCTGAAAGTTAATTCATATTGCTGTAAATTTATTGTATCCTACATTCTACATTCTAGATTCTAGATTCTTGATTCTAGATTCCTTTTTTCCATGCTTCCCTTCTTGTTCCCCCACCCCCTTGACGAACCCACGCGTTCGGTAGTACCAATCCGCATGGAAGTAGCGACGAACGTTTACAGGTTCATCGTCCGGCCCAAAGAACGGCCGGGCGAACAGGCGGGGCCGCGAGAGCGAGCCTTAGCCGCGGACGCCCGCGCGCTCGGACTGAGACAGGTCCGCGCGCTCAGGCCCGCGACCATATACTTCGTGCAAGGCACGATTGCGCCCAAGGAGCTCGACCTCCTTGGGCGCTTTCTTTTTAGCGACCCCGTGGCGGAGGACTGCTCCTGGTCGCCGCCTACGGAGAACCCGGCGGGGAAGCCGCGCCGGATCGAGGTGGCGCTCCGGCCGGGAGTGACCGACCCCGCGGCCGACGAGGCGCTCCGCGCCGCGCGCGAGCTCGGCATCGCCGGCGTCGCGGCGGTGGCCACGGGCGAGGCCTACGAGGTCGAGGCAGAGGCCGGCGGCGTCATACCCGACGACGACCTGCGCGTCCTGGCCGAGCGGCTCCTGTGCAACGGCGTCATCCAGCGCTGGGCCATCGGCGAGATCTCGCCCGAGTGGCCCGCAGCGGCCGCCGGCTCCGGCGCGGTGGAGCGGCTGGACATAGCCGCGATGGATGACGAGGCGCTCCTGGCGCTCTCCACCGAGCGCCGGGCGGCCCTCGACCTTACGGAGATGAGGGCCATCCGCGAGTACTACGTGCGCGAGGGGCGGACGGCCACCGACGCGGAGTTCGAGACTATAGCCCAGACCTGGAGCGAGAACTGCGTCCACAAGACCTTCAAGG
>CAZNNA010000207.1:0-6320 GCA_964573825.1 uncultured Treponemataceae bacterium | reverse complement strand
CGAGACGCTCATCATTCGGGCCTTCATCATCTCATAGGTTCATAGGATCGCTACGCGGTTTGAGTACCTAAACAAAGGTGTAGTCTTGTCAAATATTTATAGATATAATACTATCGATAAAAGTAAGAATATTTAGTCGCGTCATGAGACGCGTTATCCTTAAGGAGGTTGCCATGAACGATAAAGAGTACCTTGAGGGGCTCGTTGCCAAGGCCCGCGTAGCCCAGAAGGCCATGGAGAAGCTAGACCAGCAGACCGTCGATCGCTTCGTCAAGGCCGCGGCCAACGTGCTCTACGAGAACGCCGAGCCGCTCGCCCGCGAGGCCGTCGACGAGACCGGCATGGGCGTCTACGAGGATAAGGTCGCCAAGATCCGCGGCAAGTCCAGCATGATCTGGCTGAGCCTCAAGGATAAGCGATCCGTCGGCGTCATACGCGAGGAGCCCTCCAAGGGCCTCATCTACGTGGCCAAGCCCAAGGGCGTCGTCGCCGCCATAACGCCGGTCACCAACCCCGTCGTGACGCCGATGTGCAACGCCATGTTCGCCATCAAGGGCCGTAACGCCATAATCGTCGCGCCGCATCCCCGCGCCAAGCGCTGCTCGGCCCATGCCGTGCACCTGATGAACGAGGCCCTCGCCAGGCTCGGGGCCCCAGCCGACATCATCCAGGTAATAGAAGAGCCGACCATGGAGCTGACCCAGGGGCTCATGCGCTTCTCCGACGTGGTCATAGCCACCGGAGGCATGGGGCTCGTGCGCGAGGCGTACGCCTGCGGAAAGCCCGCCTACGGCGTCGGCGCGGGTAACGTGCAGGTCATCATCGACCGCGAGTACGACTACGACCAGGCCGCCAAGGACATCATCGCCGGGCGCAAGTTCGATAACGGTATCATCTGCTCAGGGGAGCAGAGCATCATAGTGCCCGAGGATAGGCACGACGACATCATCGCCGCCTTCGAGCGCAACGGCGCCCACTATGTCGACGACCCCGCCGAGGTCGAGCGCTTCCGCGCCGTGATGTTCCCGGAAGGCAGGATCAACACGGCCCTCGTCGGTCAGTCGGTGCAGAAGATAGCTGCTGCCGCCGGCGTCAAGGTGCCGGAGAGCTCCAAGATAGTCATCCTCAAGGCCAAGGGCGCCGGTAGGGCGGATCTCCTCTGCAAGGAAAAGATGTTCCCCTACATGATAGTCCTCGACTACGCGACCTTCGACGACGCCATAGCGATAGCCAAGGCGAACCTGGAGTACGAGGGCGCCGGGCACACCGCCGCCATACACTCGCTCAATACCTACCACATCACCAAGGCCGGCGACTCCCTCCCCATCAGCCGCCTCGTCGTCAACCAGCCCTCGTCGACCGGCGCGGGCGGTAACATCCATAACGGCTTCAGCCCGACGACGACCCTCGGCTGCGGCTCGTGGGGCAACAACAGCATCTCCGAGAACCTGTCCTTCGAGCACCTCATCAACGTCTCGCGGATAGGCCTCTATAGGAAAGGCGCCAAGATGCCCGACGCCGCGACCATCTGGTCTTAAGGGAGCCGCGCGATGATCGATTTCAAGCTGGCTCCGCGCCTGGTTTCCTATCCGACCTGGGCGGAGTTCGCCTCGGGCTTCGGGCTGGGGCCAGGGGATCTCCTCCTAACCAACGAGCCCATCTACAAGGGAGGCATGGGCGCCTTTCCCGGTCGCGTCATATTCCAGGAGAAGTTCGGGCTGGGCGAGCCGACGAGCGCCATGATGGACGCCCTGTTCGCCGAGGCTCGCGCCGAGCCCTACGATCGCGTCATCGCGGTCGGCGGCGGCACGGTCATAGACATGGCCAAGCTCCTGGCCCTGGGCGGGACGGCCTCGACCATCGAGCTATTCACCGCCGCGGCGGCCCCGGCCAAGGCTCGCGAGCTCGTCATAGTGCCGACGACCTGCGGCACCGGCAGCGAGGTGACCAACATCTCCATCCTGGAGATCATCGAGCTGCATACCAAGAAGGGCCTCGCCCACGAGGCGCTCTTCGCCGACGTCGCGGTCCTCGTGCCCGGACTCCTCGGTAGCATCCCCTATAAGGTCTTAGCGACGAGCTCCATAGACGCGCTCATACACGCGACCGAGTCCTTCGTCGCGCCGCGTAGCAACGCCGTCACCGAGCTGTTCGGCGTCTCCGCCATCGAGACGATCATCGCCGGGTATCGGCGACTGGCCGCCGAGGGCAAGGGCGTCATTCCTTCCCTCGCGGAGGACTTCCTCCTGGCGAGCTGCTACGCGGGCATCGCCTTCGGGAACACCGGCGTCGGCGCCGTTCACGCCATGTCCTACCCGCTGGGCGGGAGCTACCACGTCCCGCACGGCGAGGCTAACCAGCAGCTCTTCACGACCGTCTTCAAGGCCTACGAGCGCCTGGCGCCCAAGGGCCGGATCGAGGCGCTCGAGGCCATCCTGGCTCGCGCCCTGGGCGTAGGCGTCCCGGGAGTCTGGGACGCGCTCGACGAGCTCCTCGAGGCGGTGCTCCCGAGGAAGCCCCTGCGGGAGTACGGCATGAAGGAAGCCGAGATAGAGAGCTTCGCAGACAGCGTCATCGCCAACCAGCAGCGCCTCCTCAAGAACTGCTACGCGCCGCTGTCGCGCGACGAGATGATGAAGATTTATCGCAGCCTGTACTAATTTTCGCTGGCTATCGTCGCTCGGTCCCGAGGGCAAGGGCTCTCGGGACCGGCGCCTAGAGAAAGGTAGAATCCATGCCCATGATGACTGGAGAGCAGTACGAGGAGAGCCTCAGGGCCCTCAACTTCAGGGTCTACGTGCAGGGGGAGCTCGTCTCCAACCCCGTGGACCATCCCATCATCAGGCCGTCGATGAACTCAGTCAAGAAGACCTACGAGCTCGCGCACGAACCTGAGTACCAGGACCTGATGACCGCCGAGAGCCACCTTACGGGCGAGCGGGTCAATCGCTTCTGCCACCTGCACCAGGGTACCGACGACCTCATGAAGAAGGTCAAGATGCAGCGCCTCCTCGGCCAGAAGACCGGCGCCTGCTTCCAGCGCTGCGTGGGCATGGACGCCGTCAACGCCGTCGATTCCGTTACCTACGAGATGGACGCCAAGCTGGGTACCCAGTACCACGCCCGCTTCGAGGACTTCCTGCGCCGCATGCAGGCCGAGGACTGGACCGTGGACGGCGCCATGACCGATCCCAAGGGCGACCGCGGCCTGCCGCCGAGCAAGCAGGCCGATCCCGACCTCTACGTCCGCGTGGTCGAGCGCAGGGACGACGGCATCGTCGTCAGCGGAGCCAAGGCCCACCAGACCGGAGCCCTCAACTCCCACTGGATCCTCGTCATGCCGACCTGTTCCATGGGGCCCGAGGATGCCGACTACGCCCTGTCCTTCGCCGCTCCCGCCGACGCCGAGGGGGTTCTCTACATATACGGACGGCAGTCCTGCGATACCCGTAAGCTCGAGGGCGGCGAGATCGACGTGGGTAATCGCCAGTTCGGCGGCCACGAGGCCCTCATGGTGTTCGACCGGCTCTTCGTACCCTGGGAGAACGTCTTCATGTGCGGCGAGCACGACTACGCCGGCCTCCTCGTGGAACGCTTCGCCGGCTACCACCGCCAGAGCTACGGCGGCTGCAAGGTGGGCGTGGGCGACGTGCTCATAGGCGCGGCCGCCCTGGCCGCCGACTACAACGGCGCCGCCAAGGCCTCGCATATCAAGGACAAGCTCATCGAGATGGTTCACCTGAACGAGACGCTCTACGCCTGCGGCCTGGCCTGCTCGGCGAACGGCTCCAAGACCGCCTCCGGTACCTACCTCATAGACCTGCTGCTCGCCAACGTGTGCAAGCAGAACGTAACGCGCTTCCCCTACGAGATAGCCCGCCTGGCCGAGGACATCGCCGGCGGCCTCATGGTGACCCTGCCGTCGGAGAAGGACCTGCGCCACCCCGAGATAGGCAAGGTGGTAGAGAAGTACTTCAAGGGCGTCGACTCGGTGCCGACGGAGAGCCGGGTGCGTATCCTGCGGCTTATCGAGAACCTTACCCTCGGCACCGCCGCGGTGGGCTACCGCACCGAGTCTATGCACGGAGCCGGCTCTCCGCAGGCCCAGCGCATCATGATATCGCGCCAGTGCGACCTGGCCGAGAAGAAGGAGCTGGCCAAGGTCATAGCCGGCATCCCCCAGAATGCCAAGTAAGGACGAGATTAGGGCCGCCCTGGACGAGCACGCCAGTCCGGCCCTGGCCGCCCACGGGGGCGGCATAGAGTTCCTGGGACTCGCCGAGGACGGAGCCGTCCGTGTACGCCTTACGGGCGCCTGCGCCGGCTGCCCCGGCGCAGCCCAGACCATGATCGACGTCGTCGTCGCCGCCCTGAGGGAGCATTGTCCCGGCGCGGGCGACGTACGGCTCGAAGAGGGAACCGACGCGGCCCTCGTAGGCGAGGCCCTGCGCATGATCCGCGCCGGGGCCGGGGCCGGGGCCGGGGCCGGGCCGCGCCGCTGAACGGGCGGCCGGCGCCTTGGCGACGGCCTACCGCCTACGCGCCCGGGGCGGACGGATCAACCTAGGAAAGGATACTATGAGCACTGAGGCATGGAAGTCCCGCTGCGGCGGTAAGCTGGTATCGGCGGCCGAGGCCGCGTCCAGGGTCGAATCGGAGGCCAGGGTCGTCGTCGGGCACGCCTGCGGGGAACCCTTGGCCCTGACCCGGGCCTTGGCGGCGCGCGCGGCCGAGCTGCGCGACGTGGAGGTAGTGCACATGGTGCCCATGGCCCCGTCTCCCTTCGTAGCGCCCGCCATGGCGGGCAGCTTCAGGCACAACGCGTTGTTCGTCGGCAAGGCGACGCGCGAGGCGGTGGCCCGGGGCCGGGCCGACTATACTCCCTGCTTCTTCTCCGAGGTTCCGCGGCTCATGCGCGATGGCTTCCTGCCCGTCGACGTCGCCCTGATCCAGGTGACGCCGCCCGACGCCGAAGGCTTCTGTAGCTACGGCGTGTCGGCCGACTATACGGTGGCCGCCTCCGAGCACGCCGGGCTCGTGATAGCCCAGGTCAACGAACGCATGCCCAGGACTGGCGGCGCCAGGATACACGTCGACTGGATCGATTTCTTCGTCGATGCCTCCCTGGACATGATCGAGCTGCCTCGGGCCGCGATAGGTGAGGTCGAGCGGGCCATAGGCCAGCATGTGGCCAGCCTCGTGCCGGACGGCGCCACGCTGCAGCTGGGCATAGGCGCGATCCCCGACTCCGCCTTGCTCTTCCTGAAGGACAAGAAGGATCTGGGAATTCACTCCGAGATGTTCTCCGACGGCGTCGTCGAGCTCGTGGAGGCGGGCGCCGTGACCAACGCGCGCAAGACCGTCAACCCGGGCCGCTTCGTCGCCACCTTCCTCATGGGCACCCGTAAGCTGTACGATTTCGTGGACGGCAACCCTGACGTCGAGCTCCGCCCTGTCGACTACGTCAACGACCCCTACGTCATAGGCCAGCACGACGCGATGGTATCCATCAACTCGGCCCTCCAGGTAGACCTGATGGGCCAGGTCAACGCCGAGGCCATGGGCCGCGACCAGTTCTCCGGCGTCGGCGGCCAGGTGGACTTCATCCGGGGCGCCAGCCGCTCGCGCGGGGGCCGCTCCATCGTCGCCCTGCCCTCGACGGCGGCCAAGGGCAGCGTCTCCCGCATCGTGGCGACGCTCGACCCGGGCTCCCCGGTGACGACGAGCCGCAACGACGTGCACTACGTGGTGACGGAGTACGGCGTAGCGGAGCTCCGGGGCAAGACGCTCAGGGAGCGGGCCCGGGCCCTCATCGGCATAGCCCATCCCGATTTCCGCGAGGCTCTCGCCCGAGGGGCCGGCCTTTCCTCGTAGCGCTCGCCTTGCCGTAGGAGGCAGTTCGCGGCTATAGTCCGCCTTACGCATGAACATCCTATCCCTCGACGGCGTATCCAAGACGCTCATCGGCTCGCCCCTCTTCAAGGACGTCTCCCTCGGCATAGAGGAGGGCGAGCGCATAGGCCTCGTAGGGCGCAACGGCTCGGGCAAGACTACCTTCCTGCGCGTGCTCGCCGGAGCGCTCGAGCCCGACGAGGGGAGCGTCGCCAGGCGCCGAGGCCTGGGCGTAGCCGTACTGCCCCAGCTACCGGTAGCCCCCGCCGGCGTGACGCTCCGCGACTACCTCTACCTGGGAGACTCCCCGCTCGTGCGCCTGGCCCTCGAGTACGAGTCGGCGGCGGCCGGGCACGGCGCCTCGCTCGAGGCCCTGCACGCGCGCATCGCCGACGGCCTGACGGCGCCCGCACAGGCTGGGCTGGGCG
>CAZNNA010000206.1:0-6338 GCA_964573825.1 uncultured Treponemataceae bacterium | reverse complement strand
GGGGCTCGAGGAGACTAATGAGCCCCCTCCAGTCGCGTCGCCGCCAGAGCGACTCCGCCTCGTCGAGAGGATTCTTGGGCATGGCCGCTAGTATTTCCGCTTCCGGGCCTCTAGCCGCTCGAGCGCGGCCTTCATGGCCTCGAGGTCGGCCTTGCTCGGCGGGGTATCGGATGCCAGGGCCTCGTCTATCGCGTCCAGGAGAGCCCGGACGGCCACGAGGTCCGCAGCCGCGTCCAACGGCGCGGTGGCCACGGGGGCCGCGGCGACGGCGGCGCTGGCTGCCGCGGCCGGGGCGTCGGCCGCGTAACCTTGGTGGACCGTCGATAGAATGCTCCGCACGGCGCGGGTCGAGCCGGGTCTCAAGGCGGTCGGTTCGTAATACAGCGCCAGGGCGCTGTCGTTGACCGAGTACGGCAGCATGGTGAAGCCCCTGGAGCCGCCCTTGTCGAAGCCCCAGGACGCGTCGTTGATGCGCTTCCAGTTGGCCGCGACGAGCCTATCGGGCCTCGTCGCCGGCGCCTTGACCTGGACCTGGAGCGCCACGGCGGCCTTGTCGGACTCCGCGGAGCGCAGCCAGGCGTCGCCGTAGTCGCCCTCGAGGAAGGTCTCGGCGACGAGGGGGCCCGCCGCCTGGGCGATGAAGTGGGCGGAGGACTTCTCGCCGAGCCAGGTGTCGTAGAGGAGCCTTAGGCCTATGGACGCGTCCTTGGCCGATACGTTCTCTATGACGTAGTCCATGGCGACGCCGTCGGCCATGGAGGCGCCGGGCGAGGTAAGGAAGCTGAAGCTCTGCCTGACGACGCAGAAGGCCGACCGATACTCGACGCGGGCGCCCGAGCCGTCGCGCGATACGCTGACGCGGAAGTCCGTCGCCTCGCCGAGCTTATAGAGCGACGAGTCGACGCTGAGCGTCGCGTAGGTCGTCCGGGTCTCCTTGTCGTAGAGGAGCGGCTCGTAGCGGCCGCGGGCGGCGTCGACGAGCTGGTACAGGGCGAAGCGCCCCGTCCTGTCGTCGACGACCAGTCGCATGAGGCCGTCCTTGAGTTCCAGGCCGGGAACCGCGCTTACCAGGGCCGCGGCCATGCAGAGGGCAATAGTCAGCTTCTTCATCGCTTATCTCCGTCGGCCTGCCCGATCTTCTCTAGGTAGAAGCGCATGAGGTCGAGGGCGCTCGCCTTCATGGCCAGGAGCTCGGCGTCGGCCGCCCTCGCCGAGGACGCAGGGGCGTCGACGGCGATCCCCGGCGCCTCGGTACCGGGCGAGGCGATCGCCGCCCTCGGAGCCGCGGCCAGGAGCCGCTCGAGCTCGAACACGCGGGCATCCTTCTCCTGGAGGCGCCTGGCTAGGTCGTCCATGGAGAGCCTGAGGCTCGCGACCTGCTCCTCCAGGGTGGCCTGGGTCTCGGCGACGCCGCGCCTGGCCTCGCCGTAGCGCTTCTGGTAGACCTCGAGGGCCTGCTCGTAGGCCTTCTCGCGACGCTGGAATTCCTCGATGATGCGCAGGGATTCCTCGTGGCTCCACTTGAGCAGGGTCAGGAGCTCGTCCTCGCGGTACTTGAACTGGATGAGGCTCAGCCGGTACTTGGCCGCCTCGGCCCGGGGGCTATCGGGATAGCGTTCGCCCATGGAGCGATAGAGCTTCTCGGCGTCGGGCAATCGTCCGAGCGAGTAGAGGCTCTCGGCCGACCAGAACAGGGCCGCGGCCTGGTTGGGCGACTCGGGATAGGCGGCGATGAAGGCCTGGAAGGACCTGAAGGCGCGCTCGTAGTCCCTGGAAAGGAAGGCCGCCCTAGCCTTCTGGTAGATCATCTCCTGCTCGCGCTCGTGGCGGGGAAAGGCGGCCAGGAAGGTCTCGATGGCCTTCTCGGCGGCCCCCGGCTCGCCGGAGGCCAGGAGGGTCATGGCGGACCAGTAGGCCCCCTCGGCCCGGAGCGATCCCGCCTTGGAGTCCAGGAAGATCGAATCGAAGACGGGCAGCGCCTCGGCGTAGCGCTCGTTGGCGAACAGCTCCAAACCCCTGCGCAGCTCGTCCGCCGGCGTCGGCGACTGGGCGAAGGCGCCAGCCAGGGAGAGGGCAGCGGCGACTACGAAGGCGACGGCTCTTGTACGGTTCATGCGTTCGATCCTTCCTTCCCTACATCATCGGCGCGCGAGCGCCCGGACTTCAGCCCCGCCTCGGGAGGGTCGACGCGAGGCTCACGAGGGCCCGCCTGTCGCTCGCGCCGAAGAACGCGCTGCCCATTACGAGCACGTCGGCTCCGGCGGCGACCAAGGCGGGGGCGCTCCGCTCGTTGACTCCTCCGTCGACGGCTATAAGGAAGCCGAGGCCTAGCCGCCTGCGGTACTCGGCCATCTCCTCGACCTTGCGCACGCAGCCGGGTATCAGGCTTTGGCCCCCGAAGCCCGGATTGACGGTCATGACGAGGGCCAGGTCGACGTACTCCAGCATCTCCTGCGCCGCCGAGACGGGCGTGGAGGGGACGATCGATACGCCGGCCTTCCTGCCGGAGGAGCGTATGCGCTCGGCGAGCCTGTGGGCATGGGTCGTCGCCTCCAGGTGAAAGGTAATGGCGTCGGCGCCGGCCTCTATGAAGGCGTCGACCAGGCCTTCCGGCCGTTCCGTCATGAGATGGGCATCGAAGAACAGCCTAGAGCGCCTACGGAGGTCGGCTACCATCTTGGGGCCGAAGGTGAGGTTGGGCACGAAATGCCCGTCCATGACGTCGAGGTGGAGCCACGGGGCGCCCGCCTCCTCGACCAGCGCAAGGGCCTCGCCGGCGGCTGAGAAATCCGCCGACAGGAGCGAGGGAGCTACGATTATCGGTTCCATCGCTCGGATTCTAGCATGGCGCCGAACGTCGCTCAAGGCTTAGGTCGGCCTACAAGCCCAATACCCGCAAGGAAATGCGAGATTCATTGACTAGTAAGCATAATTTCATGTACAATAAAAAACAATACGATGGGCATCAGAGGCACATGATTAGATCCGCAGGCGTCGAGACGCACTTAGCAGAAGCTTACGATTTCCTCGCAGCGCTCGATCTGTCTTCCGCAGAGGCCTCGATGCAACTGGCGCTCGAAGAGGATTTCGAGGACGAGGGGCTTCTCTTCTCGATGAAGTGCGCCTCGTGGTGGTCCGATTCCATCGCCAGGCTCTCCTCTATAGCCTCCCCCTTCGAGGCAGGGGAATTCGTCGTCGCTCGCTGGAAAACCTTCAGGAACCTCCTGCCTCGCTTCGGTACGCCCGACGAGCGGTCGGTCTCGGCCTTCAAGCAGTTCGCCTTCGGCAAGGCGCTCAGGCTATACGAGGGCCTGGCGGCCGAGGGAGAGGATCCCGATCTCGCCTTCCGCCTCGGCAGGGCCGCCAAGGGCTACGGCGACTACGAGGCGGCCATAGCCCGGCTCGAGGAAGCCGCCAAGGCGCGCAAGGACGATCCGGCTGTCCTGGCCGAGCTCGCGGACGCCTACGGCCTCGTAGACCAGCAGCGGGCGTCCAAGGCCCTCTTCAGGGAGGCCTTCTTCCTCAACCCGCAGCACATCGACATGGACCTCGTAGAATCCGAATCGATAGCGCGCCTCTCCGAGAAGGCCGCGGAGTACGGGAAGGAAGGCATAGAGCTGGCCGAGTGGGTTCCCGTGCTCGGCGAGCTGCTGGGCGTCTTCTCGGTGAAGCGGGAGCTCAAGCCCATCGAGGCCGGTAAGCTCAAGCAGTCCATCTACGAGGCGGAGACGGAACTGGCCGCCGACGGGTCGCGGCGCTCCATCCTGGTCCCGAGGCTCATCAACCGCTATTTCTGGCTGGTGGACCACTACCTGAACCGCAAGGAAGAAAAGTCGAAGATCGACGAGCTCCTCCTTAAGATAAAGCTTCTCGATCCCGTCGTTTACAAGCAGTACATAGCCTGATCCATATAGAGGAGACCGAAATGGCCGATTCACTTATAGTCAACAAGCTACAAGAGATGCTCAACGAGGAGAAGTGGACCAGAGCTACCCTGAGCGGTTACACCGTTAACCAGATCAAGGAGCTCGACTCGCTCTTCCACGAGGCGGCCCTCGAGAAGTCCCTCGACGAGGTCAAGGAACTCTGCCTCGATCATATCGGGCACAGCAAGAACAGCATCGCCGCTCTGTACCTGTCCGGCATCATAGCCCTGTCGCGACAGCAGATCGACGACTCCAACATGGTCTCCCTCATCAACATCTTCGCGGACAACAAGCGCTGGAACATCGTCGAGTTCATCTGCCAGCGCATACTCGAGTACGGAGAGAACCGCAACGCCCTCGTGCGCCTGGCCGAGTGCTACGAGAACGACGACAAGGTCGCGGAGATGTACGCGACCTGGGAGCGGCTCGTTCGCGTCGACTACGATGAAGCGGACATCGTCAAGCTCATCGCCGAGCGCAAGGAGAAGGACGGCGACCAGGAAGGCGCCATCGAGTATTACCGCAAGGCGCTGCATCGCTATATCAACAAGGGCCTGTTCGCCAACGTCAAGGAGATATGGTCAAAGCTCATAGAGCTCGCGCCCTCCGACATAGACTTCTTCAACCACGTCCAGCGCAAGATAGCCAAGCAGATCAGCGAGGACAAGGCCGCGGCCCTCCTCACCGACCTGTACAAGCACTACAAGGCCGAGGGAGACTGGGACACGGCCATTCCCCTCCTCAAGACCGTCATCGCCTACGACGACAAGAACCCGGGCATGCGCAAGGAGATAGTCGAGTGCTATAAGGCCAAGTACGCCGAGCACTCGCACGTCGACGAGTACGTCCGCCTCTCCAACCTGGCCCAGTCCTACCGAAACATACACGAGGCCATAGCCGACTTCGAGAAGCACATCTCGTTCGACGTAGGCAACTTCGTCTACCATCGCACCTGGAACATCGGGCGCATACGCAGCATCAAGGGCGACGAGATATCCATCGACTTCGCCAAGAAGCGCGGCCACACGATGGGCCTCAAGATGGCCGTCGACAGCCTCATAACGCTGAGCAAGGAGCATATCTGGGTCCTCAAGGCCATCTGGTCCAAGGACAAGCTCCACGACACCATCAAGAAGGATATTCCCTGGGCCCTGCGGACCGTCATCAAGAGCTACGATAACTACGCCGACATCAAGAAGATCAAGGCCGAGCTCGTCCCCTCCGTCCTCAGCCAGAGCGAGTGGACGGGCTGGAGCGCCAAGGCCCGGGACATCCTCAAGACGGACGCCATGTTCGGCAACGCGGCGGAGTCGGTCAATATATTCCTCGTTCGCGACCGCCCGTTGTCCTACGAGGAGAAGATATACAACCAGTTCAAGGCGGAGAAGAACTTCTTCGCCCGCATCCAGGACACCCGCGACTTCATAGACAAGGGCGACCCGGACTCGGAGCTCTTCGCCGAGATGCTCCAGTTCTTCTCCGGTTACGTACGCTCCTATTCCCAGGCCAACGAGCAGGTCGTGGCCGCCTACCTGTTCCTCAAGGAGCTCGCCAAGGCGCTGCCCCAGCTCAAGAACATCGTGACGCTCGGCTTCAACGAGCTCCTCGCCGATTGCGAGGACATCGTCGAGATCTACGTCAGCCTCAAGGACGCCACCCTCAAGTCGGCGCTGCTCTCCGATATCAGGAGCTTCGTCCCGGATTGGGCCGATCTCTACATAAAGATCTTCCCCTACGCCCTTTCCAGGCAGATGATCAACGTCCTCATCGAGGCCGGCGAGGTCGACCGGCTCCAGGGCATGGTCGTATCCATAGTGGAGAACTACCGCGATCATCGCGAGGCCTTCATTTGGGTAGCCAAGAACCTCTGGGACGAGAGCTGGGTCAAGGAGCTCGGCCTCTCCTACGATAAGATGCTGATAACGCTGATCCACATCCTGGACATCAGCTTCAAGGAGATAGACAACCACCGGGACACGACCGACAACCGCCGCATCAACAAGCAGGTGGATACGATACTCTTCAAGGACAAGCGCCTCGAGACGTACATCGCCGAAGCGGATAAGGATGACATCGAGCGCGTGTTCGCCCTAGTCAACGACGTGAAGGACCTGGACCCGGCCAGGAAGCTCGATCTGCGCAAGCGCGTCACCGAGCGCTTCCCCGACTTCAAGTTCGCCGACGACGCCGAGAAGGCCATCGTGTCGCGGGGCCTCATGGTCACGGCCGCCAAGTACGAGGAGAAGACCAGGCTCCTCGGTCATATCATGGAGGTCGAGGTCCCCGCCAACCAGAAGGAGATAGCCTTCGCCCTGTCTCTCGGTGACCTTCGCGAGAACGCCGAGTACAAGGCGGCCAAGGAAAAGCAGGACGAGCTGAACGCCAAGGTCGGAAAGCTCAAGAACGAGATCG
>CAZNNA010000205.1:0-6381 GCA_964573825.1 uncultured Treponemataceae bacterium | reverse complement strand
GAGACCCAGGCGCCGCGATAGGGCCAAGGCGCCGCGATAGCGCAGCGAGCGCGGATCGGCGGGGACTCCAGGAAACCGTTCCGGATGGTGCCCCGTCACGACGATACGTTGTACCTCGAAACCGAAGCGCTTGAGAATACCCGGCGCGGTCCCGGGGCTCCAGACGGTGTAATGGTCGTCCGGGGAGGCCCTGAGGAAGGCGGCCCTGTCGCGCCGCGCCGAGACGCCCGAGCCTGACGGGGTCGAGAAGGCGAAGACGCCGCCAGGCTCCAGGAGCTGCCCTACCCGCCGCAGGACCCGGGCGAGCTCGTCGAAATGCTCGATGACGTACCACATGGAGAGGCAGGAGAGGCCTCGGGGATAGAGGCCGTCCGCGCCGGCGGCCTGGAAATCCGCCACGAAGGCGGGAGCCCCGAAGGTCTTCTTGACGTACTCGACCGCGTCCGGGGACAGGTCCGAGCCCACGGCGTGCCAGCCCCGGGACTGGGCCTCGGCTATGAAGGCGCCGTAGGCGCAGCCGACGTCGAGGACGGTGCGCCCCGCGGTCAGCGACTCGACGACCGCGAGGCGCCGCGCCGCCATCCTCCTGATCGCCGGTATGTCGTCGATATAGGTCCTGCCGTACTGGGCCTTGTACTCGTCGAAGAAGTAGGCTTCCTTGGCGTAGGGGTTGTCCCGGGGTGCGAAATGCGCCATGCCGACGAGGCCGCAGTCGGGGCAGGCCGCGTAGGTCTTGCGCTCGTCGCGATAGACGGCGGCGCATTCCGTCGAGCCGCAGGCCTGGCAGGGTCCCGCGTGCCTCGGCGCCGGGGCCGACCGGCGCGCCGCTTGGTCTCGGCGCGCGGCCGGGGCGGCCTTGGCGCTCGCCTCGAGGAGCCGGGTCCCGTCCGCGCGGGCGGCCTTGACGCCCCTAGCGGACGGGGCCCCTACCCCGAGGCTCCTGAAGCCGGCCGCCTTGGACAGGCGCTCGTGGACGCGGCTCGGGTTGCAGAGGAGCACGGCGCAGCCGGCCCAGGCCGCCTCGAAGGCCGTAAGGCCGAACTGGGTGACGACGAGGTCGTAGGCGCGTAGCTTCTCCTTGAGGTCCTGCACCGGGCCCACGGCCGTCACGCCGGGGAATTCGACGATCGCCCCCGAGAGCGCGCCCGAGACCACGGTGACGTCCTCGGCCGCCAGGGCGCCCCCTAGGACCGCGGCCCGAAGGAAGCCCTCGGCCAGTCCGGCGGGATCCTCGCCGCCGAAGCTGACGAGTACCCGCCTGAGGACGCTAGGTGGTTCCCTGCGCGCCTTGGGTAGGGAAAGGAAGCCGAGCGAGGCCAGGTTGGGCTCGTCGCCCTTGGCCAGGCGAGGCAGTATATCGATGACGTAGGCGGCCAGCGCCCTGGCCGGCCCGGATTCGTCTATCGCGACGACGGGGCCCCGTCGCTGCCAGAAGCATAGCGCGTCACGGCCCGTCTCGCGGTTATCGAGCACGACGAGGCCGAAGCGCGCCTCGGGCGACAGGAGGCCTATGGTTCGGAGGGACGCGGTCTCGCGGGGATAGGCCAGGCGCAGCTCGGCGGAATTCCAGGAGTTCCCGTCGGTATCGTCCGGGAGGTACACGGCGGCCCGCTGCCCGAGGGCTCGCGCCAGGGAGAAGCAACGCTGTAGGTGGCCCGAGCCGTTTCCGCGCCTGACCGACGGCACGAGGAGTATGTCGACCACGGCCTAGGCCTCCGGTCCCCGGAGGAAGGATAGGACCGCCTCGTCGCAAGGCTCGTCGCCGAGGGCCCGTACCATGGCCTGCGCCCGTCGGTAATCCTCCTCGGTATCGACGGTCGCGCGAGCGAGCGGTAGGCGGTATCCCGGCGGGCAGGCCGGCCGCCTCACGCGGAATTCCAGGGGACGACCGTAGAGGAAGGGGCAGACGTGCTCGCGTTCGTAGGGCTGGGAGGCCCGCTCGTCGGCCTCGAGCAGGGCCCGGGCCGCGACGACCTCGACGCCCATGCCGACGGGCATGCCGGAGAGTCCGACGTAGTCGTAGGGAGGCTCGCGGCTCGCGGATTCCTCGAGGGCCAGGCGCGCCAGCGGCACGGAGACGAAGGGATTGTCGCCCGTGGCGCGTACGACTCGCTCGAAGCCGTAGGAGCGGGCTACTAGGGCGTAGCGCCTGAGCACGTCGTCCTTGGGACCGGCGAAGACCTCGAAGCCGGTTTCCTCGGCTATGCCCGCGAGGGCCTCCGCCCCGTCCGCGTCGGTAGCCAGGACGAAGGCGTCGGCGGGTAGGGAGCGCAGGCGCCGCATGACGAAGCCCGCGAGGACGGTGTCCCCGAGGGGCAGCAGGGCCTTGCGCGGCAGGCGCGTCGAATCTAGACGCATCTGCACCACGACGCCGACGCTCCGTTCGGCGCTCACTGCAGGGGATCCCAGAGCTCGGCGAGCCGGGAGGCGTCGCCCTTGAAGCGGAAGGCGCAGGCCTCCACCCAGGCTCGGGCGGCCCGGAAGTCGGCGATGGAGGCCGAGAGGCCCTTCCGGGAGCGCAGGAGGTAGCTCGCCAGCCTCGAGGCCGGAAGGCTCGCCGAGTCGCCGCGATGGACGGGCCCCAGGTTCTTGAGCCAGAAGCGGCCGTAGTCGCCGTCCGGGGTCATGTCCTCGGGCTCGAGCGAGTCCTCGTAGCGTAGCCGTAGCGCCTGGGCGTAGCGGATGGACTCCCCCCACAGCCAGGCTCGCAGGCCGAAGTCGAGCTTCTGCCAGTAGGGATTGTCCATGGTCCAGTCGAAGCCCCCTAGCATGGAGAATTTCTCGCGCGAGTAGATACCGCAGGCGTCGAAGGGATAGAGGCTCTTCTCCCCGTCTGAGCCCGGCTCCAGGTGGACTACCCTGAAGGCCTTGCCCGACTGGGCCGGGTGGGCAATGGACGGGATGCCCGTGCCCTGCGTATCGGTCAAGGTCGGCACGAGGCAGGCCGCGTCGAGCTCCGCCACGCGGTCGAAGAAGCGGCTCGAGAGGGCGCTCGTCGCCAGGCGCATGTCGTTCCAGACGACGAGCACGAAGGGCGCGCACGACTCGCGCATGCCCACGTTGATCCTGACCCCGAGGTTGGCTGGCTCGTGCAGGCAGACGAAGCGCAGCTGGGGCGTCCTGGCGGCCAAGGCCTCGAGCTCGGGGGAGTCGCCGATGGACTCTATCGAGACGATGGAGTCGAAGCCTACCTTGACGAGCTCGGCAACGGCCGCGGCGCGGTAGAGCCTGGGGCCCCGGTTGAGGAGCAGCACCGACACGGGAAAGCCGTCCCTGCAGGATGAGCCGCGGCCGCCGCCCAGCACCGTGTAGGTCGGCCTGTGGGCGTCAAGCGTTAAAGGTATGGTATTCATCGCACCGTCCGCAGATGGAAGGATAGTCGGCCATCGCGTGCCGCCCGTACCAGGGTTCCATGGCTTCCCAGGCGGCCGCGAGCCCGTCAGAGAAGGCGTTGCCGACCGTCATGGCGTACGACAGCCCGTCCCCGGATCGCTCGAGGCAGTGCTTGCAGGCCGGTACCGTACCGTCGAGTAGCACGGCCATGTCGCGCGCCAGGTGCCTGCACGGAAGGCGCTTGAGCGGAGAGAGATCGGCCACGCCGCGCTCGGGCAAGGCTCCGGCGAAGGTATCGTACTTCTGGATTATGACCTTGGCTTCGCGCTTCTTCCAGCCACGGTAGAAGGCCTCGAGGCCGGCCTCGTTGTCTCGCATGCGTACGGCCTGCAGGTGCACGGAGCCCGGCGCGGCCCGCAGGAGGCGCTCGGCGAAGGAGGCGGCCTCGTCCCTACCCTCTCCCCGGAGCGAGGCATAGCCCGCGTCATCCGCGTCATCGAGGGATACTATCCATTGGATGCGTTCCCCGGCCTCGCGAGCCAGGGACTCGGCCAGGCCGGGCCTCCAGCCCAGGCCGGAGGTCTCCACGAGGAGCGTGAAGCGAGGCCGCCTAAGGACCGAGCGCGCCAAGGAGGCGAAGTCGGGATGCAGGCCGGGTTCGCCCCAGAGGGACAGGTCGACGACGAGGTCGTCGCACAGATCCTCCGCCTGGGCCATGAGCGCCTCGAAGCGCTCAGGCGGCATGAAGCCCTTGAGGCCCCTCGGGTCCCCGACCATCGCCGGATAGGGGCAGTAGGAGCAGGCCTGGGGACAGCCCTCGGCCACCTGGACCCAGAGGAAGGCCGGCAGCGTGCGGAGGAGCCCCGGGGTCTCGGGTATGAGCCTCGCGGCGTCCTCGGCCGTGCGGGCCCCGACGGCCCAGAGCCGTTCCGCCGCCAGCGTATTGCGGCGCGTGTCGCAGACGGGGCTCAGGCGGTACTCGCGCAGGTCCGCGGGCGATAGCTTCGTCTCGATGTCGAAGGAGTTGATGTCCTTCTGGATGACGGCGAAGAGCCCGTCCCGGTCGGCCGGCGCGTCGTGCCTGGCAGCGAGCGCCGCCAGGTTGGGCAGGCTCCGCGAGGCCAAGAGCTCCGGCGCGAAGCCGGGCGGATAGCCGTCGGCGAAGGTGTACTCCGCTCGGTAGCGCCGATGCATGGCCAGGAGCTCGTCGGAGAGCCCCGCGTCCATGAAGGGCGCGTCCCCGTGGGCGTAGAGTATGGCGTCGGCGCCCGGGTGGGCGGAGGCCTCGCCGGCGACGGCCTCGAGCAGGGACGCCATGGTCCAGCCTTCGCGCCTATGCGTTATCACGCCGGTAGCCGCGCCGCCGAGCCCGGGACCGCCCTCGTCGGCGAGGACCACGACGCGCGAAGCGAAAGTGCGCGCGTAATCGATAACCCGCGAGAAGGCGCTCGGGCCGTCCGCGAAGGGCTTGAGCGCGTTCGGTCCGAGCCGGACGGCATTGATGATCGCGAGTGTTTCCATAGTCCCCTACAGTATCGGAGCGCCTCCGTCCCGTCGTTAGCCGCAAACGAATCCTAGACTAATACACTCTATTGTGCTACATTCTTGATATACATACTATAGCTAGTATGAAAACCGCACCAGTCGGAGTAGAACCATGAAAATACAAAGATTATTCACCACCCCTTCCTCCGGCCCCTACGAGGGCGTGCGCTGGGAGCGCCGCGTCTCGGAGATTCGCAATCCCGACGGAGGCATAGTCTTCAGGATGGACGGCGTCGTCGTTCCGTCGACCTGGAGCCAGATAGCCACCGACATCATAGCCCAGAAGTACTTCCGGAGGGCCGGCGTGCCCGCCGACAGGGTCGACGCGTGGAAGGCCTACGTACCGGAATCGCAGCGAGAAGGCTCGGGGCCCTCGCCCGTCGAGGGCTCCGAGCACGACGCCAGGCAGGTCTTCCATAGGCTCGCCTATACCTGGCTGTCCTGGGGCAAGGCCTCGGGCTACTTCGACTCCGAGGCCGACGAGAAGACCTACTACGACGAGACCTGCCGCATGCTGGCCTTCCAGATGGGCGCCCCCAACAGTCCGCAGTGGTTCAACACGGGGCTGCATGCCATCTACGGCCTCGAGGGACCGGCCCAGGGTCACTACTACGTCGACCCAGGGAGCGGCGAGGTGGTAGCCTCCACGAGCGCCTACGAGCGGCCCCAGCCCCACGCCTGCTTCATCCTCGACGTCGAGGACGACCTCGTCAACGACGGCGGCATCATGGACCTCGTCGAGCGGGAGGCCCGGCTCTTCAAGTACGGTTCCGGTACGGGCTCCAACTTCTCCAAGATACGCGCGGCCAGGGAGAGCCTCTCCGGCGGCGGCGTCTCGAGCGGTCTCCTATCCTTCCTGAAGATCGCCGACCGCTCGGCGGCCGCCATCAAGTCGGGCGGCACCACGAGGCGGGCGGCCAAGATGGTCATACTCGACGCCGACCATCCCGACATCGAGGCCTTCGCCGACTGGAAGACGGGCGAGGAATACAAGGTCGCCAGCCTCGTCGCCGGCTCCAGGACCCTCCGTCGCCATGCCCTGGCCATGAAGGACGCCGCGGCGAGGGCCGACCTGCCGGTCGCCGACCGGCTGTCCCTCGAGGCCAACCCGACGCTCCGGGCCGCGGCCAAGGCCGCCCTGGACGACGGCGTACCCGGCGCCTACATCTACCAGCTCCTCAGGCGCATAGCAGACGGGGACACCGACATCCTGGGGCCCGTCTTCGACGCGTCATGGGAGGGCGAGGCCTATAACACCGTCTCCGGGCAGTCCTCTAACAACTCGGTCAGGGTCACCAACGACTTCATGGAGGCCGTGGCCAAGAACCGAGACTGGGCCCTCACGGCCCGGCGCGGCGGCAAGACGGTCCGCACGGTCAAGGCACGCTCGCTCTGGGATAGGATAGCCAAGTCGGCCTGGCAGTGCGCCGACCCGGGGCTACAGTTCCACACCACCATAAACGACTGGCACACCTGCCCCGCCGACGGCCCCGTTCGCGGTTC
>CAZNNA010000204.1:0-6386 GCA_964573825.1 uncultured Treponemataceae bacterium | reverse complement strand
GCGGGATTGTAGTAGCTGACGTAGCGCTCGGGAACCACCTTGAACTTGGCCGAGGAGGAGGCCAGCCGCGCGAGGAAGGCCGCGGCCACGGCGTTACCCGGATCGAGCCTGCTGGCTTCGGATAGTTGCCGCTTGGCCTCGTCCTTCCTACCTTCGTCCAGGGCCGCTATGCCCTTGGACAGAGCGACGACGGAGGCGGAGTCGCCTTCCTTGGCAACGGCCAGGGTCCGCTCGGTCTCCTTGGAGACGGTTGCCTTGAAGTGCCCGAGCAAGGACCGGCCGAGGTACGCCCCGATATAGGCGTACTTGCCGCCCGACTCGGTCAGCTGGTCGCTCCATACCACCGCGCCGGTCTCCACGTCGACCATGGACAGGCTGACGAGGAGGGGCCCGCCCATATCGGTGATGGAGCCCGAGACCAGGAACTGTACCGACAGGAGCCTGCCTATCTGCAGCTGGGCCGAGGGATCGGTCAGGCCGGAGAGGGCGAACTCCATCTCCTCGAGCAGCTTGTTCCGCTGCTCGCGGTCGACGAGCCGTATCTGCGTGGCCTTCTTGACCTCGAAGGCTATGATCTCCGCGAAGCCCTTGCCGAGGTAGGCATAGGAGGGATTGGCGGAATTGACGACGAAATCGCTGACGGCGACGGTCGCCTGGCCCTGCGCCGCTCGCGGCGAAAGGGAGGCGAGGGCGAGCAGGGCTACGAGGCAACGAAGGCTCGAGCGCATGGCTATCCCCCTCTTATGGTTCCCCATAAGTGTAGTACCGAACGGCCGAAGCGCAAGGGAGGCGGGATGGAAGGGCCCGGGAGGGAAGGGCGCGCCCTTCTCTCCCGGACGAGCCCCGAGGCCGCTTCCATTGATGCATCCACGCCGTGGCGCGTATACTAGCGCCCTATGGACGATCCAGGCGCACCCGCGGACAGGGGCGATGATCCGGGAACGAGGCGACGCCGCCTGCTCGACGGTCTCAAGGCCAGGGCCTCGGCGCTCAAGCGGGAGGTCGTCGCCCTCTACTACGCCTATCGCGACCCGCGCTCTCCCCTGGCGAGCAAGGCGGTCATGCTCCTGACCCTAGGCTACGTGCTGAGCCCCGTGGACCTGATACCCGACTTCATCCCTGTCCTCGGCTACCTGGACGACCTCGTCATCCTACCCGCCCTGGTAGCGCTGTCGCTCAGGCTCCTGCCGCCCGAGGTCATGGCCGACGCCCGCAGGCGCGCGGCGGAGGAGCCGCTACGGCTCGAGAGGAGCTGGGTCGCGGCCATCGTCATACTGGCCGCATGGGCGGGCGTAGCGGCGGGGCTAGTCAAGGCGATCAGCGGCAAGTAGCGCCGTTCCCGCGAGAGAAACCGCGAGGCAAGCTTGCCCGCCCGCGCCGTTGCCCGCTACAATGCCCCTATGATACCCGGCAAGGAAAAGAACGTACTCGATAGCCACGGCCTGTCCGCGCTGGGATTCGAGCCGGGCTCGACGCCGACTGCCGAGCTCGCGGCCGGCTCTAACTAGGGAGGCGCCATGAGGCTCGGCATAGCGGGGAGCGGCATGATAGCGGAGGACTGCCTCAAGGCGCTGCCTTCCGCGGGCGGCGTACGGCCGGTGGCGCTCTGCGCCAGGGAGGCCAGCCGCGGGCGCGCCGAGGCGCTCGCCCGGGCGCACGGCGTCGAGGCGGTCGTCACGGACTACGACGCGCTCCTCGAGCGAGCCGACCTGGACGCGGTCTACGTGGGCCTCGTCAACGACCTCCATTACGAGTACGCGCGGCGAGCCCTGGAGGCCGGGAAGCACGCCATAGTGGAGAAGCCCTTCACCGTCACGCTGGCGGAGGCCGAGGCATTGTCCGCCCTGGCGCGCGCCCGGGGCCTCTTCCTATTCGAGGCGGTACCGTCGACATACTCGCCCGTCTGGACGGCCCTCTTCGGGACCTCTGGCGCCAGGGGCGCGGGCGGGACGCGCAGCCTCGTCGACGAACTCGGGGAGCTCGGTCTCGTCCAGGCCGCCTACGCGCAACGCTCCAGCCGCTACGACCGCTACCTGGCCTTGGACGCGGCGCCGGCCTTCGATCCGGCCCACGCGGGGGGCGCGCTCCGCGACCTCAACGTCTACGGCATCTGGTTCGCGGTAGCCCTCCTCGGGCGCCCCGATACCGTGGCCTACGCCGCCAGGCGGGGCTGGAACGGCGTCGACCTAGCCGGATCGGCCCTCCTGGGCTACGTCGGCGGCGCCAAGGTCGGCGGCGCCAAGGTCGGCGGCGCCAAGGTCGGCGGCGCTGCGGCCGCCTGCTCGGCGGCCAAGGACGCGGACGGCCCGAGCTTCGCCCAGGCCCAGGGCGAGGCGGGCTGGCTCCGCGTAGACGGCTCTCCCGGCGCCTTCGCCGAGGCGGAGCTCAGGCTGCGCGGCCGGGAACCGCTACGCCTCTCCGACGACTCGGGACTCCCCCGCCTGGCCCACGAGTGGATAGCCTTCGAGCGCATGATAGCCGGCGGCGACCTGGGAGAGTGCTACCGACGCCTGGACCTCAGCCTCGACGTCATGAGCGCGCTCGACCGGGCGGGCGCCGGAGCCTACGGACCGCCCGCCGCTCCGAGCCCCGCTAGGCCCTGACTCCCCCCGTCAGGACTCGCCCGCCTTCTTCCTAAGCTCCTGGCGGCGCTTACGGAATTCCATGATGGGGTGGTCGCCCTGGAAGAGGCACTCGCCCGTCCCCGCGCCGTCCGAGCGCGGCAGCTGGGTGTTGACGATGCGCCTGTCCTGGTGGGCCACGACCAGGTTGAAGAGGCCGGCCAGGCGCATCACGAGGCCGCGCAGGAGCGGGACCCTCATGAAGTCCTGGTAGAAGCGCAGGTAGAGGAGCGTATGCGTCTCGTCGACCGGCACGAAGAGGCCGAGCACGCGTACCTTCTCCGCAATGCGGTTCTCCCAGAGGTTGGGCAGGATGCACTCGAGCCTGTAGTCCTTGGTCGGGTCGGGCACCGGCACCTCCTTGGGGCTCCGCGGCCTCGACCCGTCGTCGACCTTGTTGTAGACGTAATGGTAGAACATCGTCTCGCCCTTCCACTCGAGGCCTGGCCCCTCGACGAGGGTCTTGTCGCCCTTGCCTATGGTGTTGTGGTGGACGAAGGGCAGGTGCACGACGTCGAGCTGGTTCTCGAGGACGCGCGTATAGTGGTTGTCCCACGGGTCGACGACGGTATGCCAATGGCGCATTCCCTTGAGGTCGTCGAAGAAGGCCGGCGGCGCCAGGTCGGCCGGGGGCTCGAGGCCCCACCATATCCAGATGATGCCGTAGGCCTCGTGCGCGGGATAGGCCTGCATCCTGAAGCGCTCGGGCACGGGGGCGTCGCGGCCGTTGGCCGGTATCTTGACGCAGCGTCCGCTCGAGTCGTACTCCAGGCCGTGGAAGGGGCACTGCAGCCTGTCGCCGCCCCGCGACTCGGCGCCGTGGCCGACGTGGTCCTCGCGGACCGTGCCGCCGAGCGCCAGGGACGCTCCCCGGTGGGCGCAGCGGTCGTAGAAGCAGACCGCCTTACCCTTTTCGTCGCGCCAGAAGACGAGCCGCTCGCCTAAGCGGGTGACTCCCAGGGGGCTATCCCGGAGCTCACGGGACTCGAGTACCGCGTACCATAGGTTTCGTATCATAGTGCAATTATTCTAATGCACCCGGAACGGCCGTCAAGGGCGAAGACCGAGGCTCGATCGGTCCCCGCGCGAGGCGGTCAGTCGTCGCCTCCTTCGACCTCCTCGTCGTCATCGAGCCCGACGAAGGTCGGGTCGACGCTCGCGCACTTGTCCTTGACGGCCCGCGAGAAATTGAACTTGGGCGCCATGGTCGCGGGCTTGGCCGATACGAGGAGCTCCTCGCCCGTCTTGGGGTTCTTGACGAGGCGCGCCTTGCGCGACGGCTGGTAGCGGAGGCTGGCGCTTCCGAGCTTGCCCACGGAGACGCGCTCGCCGAGGAGCATGCCGGTCTCTACCATGGAGAGGAAGTCGTCTATGATGCCGCGGGCGGCGAGCTGGGTGACGCCGTTCTTCTTGGCCACGTAGTTGACTATGGCCTTGGCCGTGAACTGGTCCACGTCGGCCGAGCCTTCGAGGGACAGGCTCTTGTTAAGCTTAATGAAGCCGTTGGTCAGGTAGACCGTGGCCTCGCGGACACGGCGCTCCTGCTCGTCCAGGCTCAGGCCGGGCGGGCATACCGCTATGCGATAGAGCGCCGAGGAGCGCCTGAGGCTCGAGCCCTCGAAGGTCGCCGACTCGTCCCGGCGCGCGGGCCCGGCGAGCCTGGCCTTGTCCGCACGGACGAGCTCTGGCACGTCCACCCTGAGCTTAATGGAGGCGTACTCGAGCCATCGATCCTTGCCTCGCTTGGGTCCCAGGCTGATGAGCGAGCCGGAGTAGGTCAGGAAGAGCGCGGCCCTATCGTCCTCGGCCGCCAGGGTCTCCACGGTCTCCATGCCCAAGGCCGCGGTCTGGCCCTCGAATATCCTGAACTTCTCCGCCCAGACCGCGGCCAGCCTCTCCTTGGCCTCGGCGTCTCCCGCCTTGCCCTCGTCGTCGAGCAGGGCCTCGAGCTGGGCCTGTATCCTTCGCGGTAGGTCGCCGTATGCTTCTCGTCTCATGCCGTAGCCTCCCCGTATGAGTATACCAGAATAGCACGCAAATTGTCTTTTGAATTATTTTTCGTATTATTCCATTGATTATTCAATATTATTGCAGCATACTCTAAGCGCAGGAGGCACTATGAAAGCGTTCGATTCCCTGAGCCAGGAAATTCAGGTTCACCTTAAGGAGATAGCCAAGACCTCCGGCCTAGCGCTCACCGACGATAGCTACGAGCGGCTCGCCGTCGCCTGGCTCGATAAGCTGGCCGTCTTCCAGAAGACGACGGAGGAGAGCGGGCTCGTCGAGATAGACCGCCTAGGCCGGGACGAGGCCAGGGGGGCCCTGGCCCTGACCTGGTCGGGCTCCCTCATCAACGTAGGCCCGCTCGACGGCGAATCCCGTCGCTGCGAGTACAGCTCCATAGGACTTCGCGCCGACGTACCGGCCTCGGCCCTCGAGGAGTCATCGACGCTGGAGTCGGATCTCGAGGTAGGCGAGTCGCTGCGCTTCGGTCGCGGCCCCATCAGGCTGAGCTCTCCTATCTATAGGATAGCCGCGACCGCGGAGGCGCTCGAGCCTGCCGAGGAAGAGGCTCTCCTGACCCAGGTGACCCAGGATCTCGCCGAGGACTTCGTCGAGATCAATAAGACGGTCATAGAGTAAGCCTCGGCCCATGCGACGCGACCGACGGAGGGTCACGTGAACGTCCTTGAGCGACTGGTCAGAGCCTACGAGCGGACGAGCCCGCCTCCCGCGGGTGACTTCGCGGCGCTAGCCGACGAGGCGGTCGCAGCCTCGCTGGCCGAGTCGCCGGAGCGACGCCCGACGGACTCGCGGGGTCTTCCGGGGGGGCTACTCCGCCTCAGGGGGGACCTGCCGACCATAATCATCCCGGACCTGCACGCGAGGACGGGCTTCATCATGAGCGTCATGGGGACGCGGCTTCCGGGCGGCGAGTCGGTCTATGACGCCCTTGCCGCCGGTCGCATCCAGATACTATGCCTCGGGGACGGTTTCCATGCGGAGGCCCGCGCCAGGGCCCGCTGGAAGGCGGCCTTCGAGGAGTACCTCGGAGGCTATAGGCGGCACGAGGCCATGGACGAGGAGATGACCGAGAGCATGGCGCTCATGGAGATGGTCATGCTAGCCAAGGTCGCCTTCCCGGGCTATTTCCATTTCCTCAAGGGCAACCACGAGAACGTCCGGAACGAGGAGGGCGGCGGGAACCACCCGTTCAGGAAATTCCAGCTCGAGGGCGATATGGTCCTGTCGTGGCTACGCCTCTTCGCGGGAGACGAGGCCATAGGGCGCTACGCGGCCTTCGAGGCAAGCCTCCCCCTGTTCGCCGTAGGGGCCAGGTTCCTCGCCTCGCACGCGGAGCCCAGGAGGGCCTACGCCGACGAGGAGCTCGTCGACGCCCGCTCCCGGCCCGAGGTAGTCGAGGGCCTTACGTGGACCGACAACGACGCCGCCGAGCCCGGGTCGGTCGCCGCGTTGCTCGCCCGCCTGCTCCCGGGGGTGGCCGGGCCGCGCTTCCTCACCGGGCACCGCGTCGTCCCGGGACTCTATAGGGAGCGCTCCGGCGGCCTGCACCTGCAGATACATAACCCCGACCGCTACGTCGTCGCCTGGGCCATGCCCGACCGCGACCTAGAGCCGGAGCTTGACATAGGAGAGATGAGGAGCGCCCATGGCGGAACTACCCGAGTACGTAGGAAAGTATAGGATCGAGTCCCTGGTGGCCCGAGGCGGCATGGGAGCGGTGCTCAAGGCGACCCACCCCAC
>CAZNNA010000203.1:0-6423 GCA_964573825.1 uncultured Treponemataceae bacterium | reverse complement strand
CGCCGCAAGGAGTACTGGCGACTTCATAGGCCGTATGCAGCAGGGCAACGGAATCAGGACCGCCGGATAGCGCGACGAGCACCCGCCCGGGGCTATCCGGCAAAGCGGCCAGGAAGGCGCTATAGGCCTCTGGCAGCGGCGACGAAGCAGGGAATCCATCCGGCTTATCGGTTCTCAGGGGCATGGTATCGACGCCCTTCGCCGAGGGATAGAAACGGGGCCGTCCGAGACGGCCCCGCGAAACGTATCAATCGGTGTCGGCCGGCTCGTTACTTGGCGGGCGCGGCGGGGGCGGCTGCGGCGGGGGCGGCGCCCGGGGTAGCGGCCGCGGCGGGAGCGGCGGCGGGGGCGGCCGTCTCTTCGGCCTTGGCGAACTTGACGAGCACGACGACCTGGTCGGCGGCGCTCAGGATCTTGACGGCCTCGGCCCGGGCGATGTCGCGAACGTGGATGGAGTGGTTAGCCTCGAGGGTGGATATATCGATCTCGAAGCGCGCGGGCATATCCTTGGGAAGGCACTCGACCTCGATCTCGTGGACCGGGTTCTCGAGGATACCGCCGTTGCGAACGCCGACGGGCACGCCGGAGAGGTGCACGGGCACCTTGGCGCGCATGGCAACGCCCTTCTCGACCTGGAAGAAGTCGACGTGGTCGATCTTCCCGCGGAGCCAATCGATCTGCCTATCCTTGACGAGGCAGTCGTAGGTCTCCGATCCAACCTTAAGCTGGATGATGGTACTCTCGGAAACGCCCTCGACGGCCTTGGCGAATTCCTTGGCGTCCAGCGCCAGGTGGGAAGCCTTCCCGTGACGATTATAGACGACCGCCGGGATGCCGCCGTTCCTCCGGAGGGCGTTCAGCTCTCCCTTGGTGCCGATGTCGCGCGCGCGCGCGTTAATTACAAACTGGGCCATGGATTCTCTCTCCTCGTTTTACGGCGTAATATGTCGCGTTGGGACGGCAGGATTCGAACCTGCGAATCGCGGAACCAAAAACCGCTGACTTACCCCTTGTCGACGTCCCACTGATACGCCCGCTCATCGGACGTACGGCGAATAGTTATAGCCTATAGTAGGCGATCGTGTCACGGGGGGTAGGCGGCCGGCGAGCCGTCAATCCATAGGTACGTCGTCCGACTCGTCGCCCCTTTCGTAGGACTTGACTATGGAATCCTGGAGCCGGTTCCGGAATTCCGGGCAAATCGGATGAGCGATGTCCTTATAGTCTCCGGCCTTGGTCTTGCGGCTCGGCATGGCTATGAATAGGCCAGTCCGACCTTCTATCACCTTGACGTTATGGATGACGAAGCACTCGTCGAAGGTGACGGTCACGTACGCCCTGAGCTTACCCTCTCCAGTTACTCTGCGGATGCGGATATCGGTGATGTCCATTCGGCGCCCTCTCCTTGCCGGTTTCCGTAATGTTGCGCAATTCTATATCGAGTCACGCAGGCGCGCAAGCGGAAAGGCGATTTTAGCGGAATACTCGCCCTCGAGGGCGCGCATGGCGCTGTCGGCCTCCTCGCGCGCCTCGTACACGCCGAATACGGCGCTGCCGGAGCCGCTCATCGCCGCGAAAGCCGCTCCGGAGCGCCGGACCGCCTCGAGCGCCTCGCGTATCCGGGGATAGGCACTCGATATGACCGGATAGAAGTCGTTCACGAAGGGCCAGGCCGCCGGCGCCAGGCTCGCGTACGCCGCCGCGGCTTGCGAGAGGCCTCTCTCGAGCCCTTCCGAGGCCGTCGCTTCGGCGGATCGCTCCCGAGACCGGTCGAGGAGGGCATAGGCTTCCTTGGTCGATACGGAGACGCCCGGATCGACAATGACGAGCGTATAGTCGCTTCGAGGAACCAGGGCGGCCAGGAGCTCTCCCCTGCCCCGCACCGCCGCGCAGGCGGTACCGAGGAAGAACGGAACGTCCGAACCGATGCGGGCGGCGAGGGCCGCGAGCCCCTCGCGCCCGAGGCGCCCGGGAAGAAGCCCGTCAAGCCCCGCGAGCGTCGCCGCCGCGTCGCTCGATCCGCCCCCGAGGCCCGCCCCTATGGGAATGCGCTTATCTATCTCTATCAAGACGCCCGTTCCAGTCTCTCCTATGGCCGCGAGGTAGGCCTCGGCCGCCTTGAAGGCTATGTTACGCTCGGGCGGGCAGTCGCAATCGCCGGACACGGCTACGCCCCGGCCCTCGACTAGCGATACGGTAACGGTATCCGCCAGCGACACCGCCTGGAAGATGCTGAAGATATCATGGAAGCCGTCCGCACGCGGCGCCCCGACGAGTAGCTCGAGGTTGATCTTGGCGGGGGCCGATAGCCGAAGGCTGCGTCTCATGGACCGACTATAGCAGCGAGTAGCCCGGGGCGCCAAGCCGCGAGAATTATGGCGATTCTTACTCGATTATAGTTGACAGACTGATCTGGTCTCTTTTAGATTTCTCCGTACGGCGGTCGAGCCCCCTCGACCGCCATGGAACGGCAATCGAGCGCAAGGGCGCATAACGCATAGGAAGAGCAGAGGGAGGATTGTAATGGACCCTATTCGGGACACGGCGATGCCGGGAAACGCGTTGGAGCTAGCGCTCGTGGGCGTCGGCGATTACGTCCAGGCTCCCGAGGCTCCTATCGTCCTATTCGACGACTATGAAGAGGACTACGAGGACGACTTCGAGGATGAGGACGACTTCGACGATTTCTCGGAGGAAGACGAGGACTTCGACGACGAGGATGACGACTTCGACGACGAGGAAGACGATTTCGAAGATGATTTCGACGAGGAAGAGGAGTCCGACGACTTCGACTACGAGGACGACATAGACTACAACGACTTTGACGAATAGCCGCCGCGGTTAGAGCAAGGTACCGCGTCGATCCCTCCAGGGGTCGGCGCGGCCTTTTTTTTAGTGCTCGCGGGTAAGCCTCCGTACCGGGCCTTAGTCGCCGCGCCCCTTCTCCGAGGGTACGGCCGCCGCGGGCGTCGGCGCGGAGGGCGCCGCCACCGACGTCTTCTCTGCCTCGAACCAGAGGCTCTCGAGCTCGTAGAAGGCGCGGGCCTCGCCGGTCATCACGTGGACGACCAGGTCGCCGAAGTCGAGCAGGCACCAGCTCTCGTCATCGGAGGGCCTCGGCTTCCTCAGCGTCGAGTAGCCGTGCGGCCCCAGGTAATCCTCCGCGTGCCTGGCGAGCGCCCGCAGGTGCGTCGAGCTCGTACAGGTGGTTACCACGAAGAAGTCGGTCCAGGTCGACATCCTCCGTAGGTCGATGACGACGGTATCGGTCCCATTATGTCCCGCCAGGGCTCCGGCGCAGCCGAAGGCGGCTTCCTTGCTATCAATCGACACAGTTCCTCCCGTTAAAATCCTTGCCGAGAATGACGACGAAGTCAGCCGGGCTCGCGCTCTGGGCGGCCTCCGTCCGTACGAGCCCGCAGCGAATGACGTTGGCGACCGTCTTGGCCGAGGCGGCGTCGCCGTAGCGATCGACGACGCTCGTCTTGGCCACGTCGGTGGACTCGGCGTTGCCGACCGACACGACCTCGTAGCCGAAGCTCTGGAATATCTCCGCCGTCCGCTGCGCGAGGCCGCGAACCGGCGTCCCGTTGAGTATCTCTATGGTGAAGACCTTGTCCGCTATGGCCGTGGCCGTGGTCTCGGGGCTTATGAGCGCGTTGAGCGACTGCTTAACGATATCCTTGACGAGCTCGCCGTCGTAGTGGGGAAAGAGGAGCGGCTTTCCCTCCACGGTCCTCGTGTAGCCCGTAAGGCGCTGCAGGACTATCCTATCGGCATCGAGCCGCGCGTACTCCGACAGGAGGCGCCTCAGCGACTCGGGCTTGAGATCCGTGGCGAAGAACCGTTGCGCCGCGGGATAGACGGCGTCCCCGAGGAAGTAGTCCGCCCGCTCCCCGAGGCGGCGCAGCAGGGCTTGGTAGAGCGCCTGCCGCTTGGCGACGATCTCGCCCTCCGGCATGAACGGGTCGTCGTAGCTCGCGTAGAGGAGAGCCTTGCGGCCGTCGAGCGTGACGAAGCCCGAGGGTAGCGCCACGACCCTATCATCGACCGTATCGGATACGCTGTTGGGCAGGAAGACCGATATGCCGTCGAGCAGGTCGATGAGCGAGGCCAGCGAGCGCTCGTTCAGGATTATATACCAGTCGATGGTCGTATCGGCCAGGCGCTGCAGTTCCTCCAGGTAGACCCTCGGCGAGGCCCTGTCGTAGAGCACGTCGATGCTATCCACGCGATTGATGGACTGTATGATGAGACCGGTCTCGGACGGTATATCGAGCATCGCGGCCCGCGCGTTCGGGGCGTAGTACATCATGAGCTCGGTAGCCGCGGGCTTGCCGTTGCGCTCGAAGATTATGGCCGTCCTGAGGATGCGATCCTCCTTGATGGCCTCCCCGACGGGCTCCACCCTGAGGGCCGACACCATCACGGCCACGGCCCCGACGACGAGCGCGACTATGGCGACGAGGAATATGACGCTCTTATCGATGACGGAGCGAACCATTGCCGGAAGCCTCCTCTACGGCGCCGGGGCGGCGTACCCGTAGAGGCCCCGCTCCTTGATGCGGAGCGCCACGGAGGCCGGTACCAGGCGGGCCCAGGGCCGTCCCGATCGTATCCGAGCGCGTATATCGCTCGATGATATAGGTAGGACGGCGTTACGGGCAAGCCTATGCGGGAAGCCCAGCTCGAAGGCAGCCCCGTCGCGGCGGGCCACTATGATATCGCAAAGCCCCGATATGCCCTCGGGATCCCTCCAGGAACGGAAGCCGCCGGCGAGGTCGTCGCCCAGGAGGAGGCCGAGCCTGCCGTCTACGCCGCGGCACGCGGCTATTGCCTTGACGGTGTCGACGGTATAGGACAGCCCTCCCCGCTCCAGCTCGCAGGGCTCGACCATATAGCGCTCGTCGCCCGCCACGGCAGCCATCAGCATGGCCAGGCGCTCGGCCGGACCCGGATCGTCGTCGAGTTCCTTATGAGGCGGCGCGTAAGCGGGCACGAGCACTATCTTGTCATAGGAGAATTCAGCGGCGACGTCCTCGGCTATCTGCAGGTGGCCGAGGTGCAGGGGATTGAAGCTGCCGCCCAGGATGAGGAGCCTCATCGCTCGCTGGGCTCCGCCCCGGCCTCCCGCTCGGCTCGCGTAACGAAGCCCATGAAGTCCCTGGCGAGCGCGTCGAGCCCAAGCCCCGATACCGTCGATATGCCTACGACGCGCTCTCCAGGCAGGGCCGCGGCCAGGGCCTCGAGCCTACCCTCGGTCTCCGGCAGGTCCAGCTTGGTACCTACGACGATGCGCGGCTTATCGGCGAGCTCGGTCGAGTAGTCCCGCAGCTCGGCGAGCAGCACGCCGAAGGCCTGCTCGAAGCCGTCGTCCGATAGGTCTACGAGGAAGGCGAGCGCGGCGGTGCGCGATACGTGCTTAAGGAAGCGCAGGCCGAGGCCCGCACCCTCGTGGGCGCCCTCGATTATGCCCGGTATGTCCGCGAGCACGAGGTCGCGGTCGCCCAGCGTCAGCACGCCCAGGTTGGGAATCTTCGTGGTGAAGGGATAGGGGGCGATCTTCGGGCGCGCGTTCGTGAATCGGTCGAGCAGGCTCGACTTGCCGGCGTTTGGGAAGCCTACGAAGCCGATGTCGGCCATGAGCTGAAGCTCGACGCGTAGCTCGACGACCTCGCCGGGCTTGCCGGGCAAGGCCACGCGGGGGGCCTGGTTGACGCTCGACTTGAAATGGACGTTGCCCCAGCCGCCGTTGCCGCCCCGCAGGTAGACCCAGCGACCTTCCTCCGCGCGCCCGAAGTCCTTGACGATCTCGTCAGTATCGACGCGCCTCAGGAGCGACCCGGGCGGCAGGAGGATGACCGCGTCCTCGCCGTCGGCCCCGTGGCGGTTTCGACCCATGCCGTCCTGGCCGGACTGCGCCTTGTAGTGCTTGCCGTAGCGAAGGTGGGTGAGCGTGCGCAGGTTGCGCCTGAGCTCGAAGACGACGTCGCCGCCCCGGCCTCCGTCGCCCCCGGCCGGACCGCCGAGCGGGACGTGG
This sequence comes from uncultured Treponemataceae bacterium, assembly GCA_964573825.1. Taxonomy (GTDB): domain Bacteria; phylum Spirochaetota; class Spirochaetia; order Treponematales; family UBA12059; genus SZUA-370. The sequence goes on along the minus strand of CAZNNA010000203.1, from coordinate 383 downwards.
GCCTCGCGCCTGAAGGCTACGCAACCGTTGCCACCGTTGCCGGACGACACCGTGATGAGCGTCTCGTCGGAGAATTTGATCATCGTCGGCCATCCTTACCGTAAACGAAAACGCCGCCGCGCGGTAGCGACCGGGCGCGGCGGCATCGAGAGCGGAGCGATACTACGCTTAGCTTCAAGCCTTGAGGGGCTCGATGCCGGCGTACTTCCGGCCGCGGTACTCGTTGAAGGTGACGCGCCCGTCGGCCAGGGCGAAGAGGGTATCGTCCTTGCCGATGCCGACGTTCTCGCCGGGGTGGATCTTGGTACCGCGCTGGCGGACGATGATGGACCCGGCCTTGACTATCTCGTTGCCGTACGCCTTGACCCCCAGGTGCGGGGGAT
>CAZNNA010000202.1:0-6427 GCA_964573825.1 uncultured Treponemataceae bacterium | reverse complement strand
CCACGACGGCGCCCTACGGCCGCGATCCCGTGGACGCCGGCATGGGCGACCCCGTGCGCGTCAGCGAGATGCTGGCGACGCTCGAGGGTACCCGCTACCTGGCGCGCGGCGCCGTCAACAACGCCGCAAACGTGCGCAAGACCAAGCAGTACATAAAGAAGGCCTTCGAGGCCCAGCTCCGCGGCGAGGGCTTCACCATGGTGGAGATCCTGTCGCAGTGCCCGACCAACTGGGGCATGGACCCGGCCGAGTCGGTCGGATGGCTCGAGAGCGCCATGATACCGTTCTATAGGCTCGGCGAGATCAAGGACGAGCTGTCGACGAGCGCCGCTAAGGAGGCCGCGAAATGACGGAGAAGACCTTCATGGCCGGCTTCGGCGGCCAGGGCATCATATCGATGGGACAGCTGTGGGTGTACTGCGGCATGAAGGAGGGACTCGAGGTCACCTTCTTCCCGTTCTACGGCGCGGAGAAGCGCGGAGGCATAGCGCGCGCCAGCGTCATCGTGTCGACCGAGGAGATAGCGAGCCCGCTCGTGACGAGGCCGGACAGCGCCATAGTCATGAACATGGACTCCCTCCCGCTCTGCGAGGAATGCCTCAAGCCCAACGGCGTCATGCTCGTCAACTCGAGCCTCGTCAAGGTCGCGCCCTCTCGCAAGGACGCCCGCGTCATCAACATCCCCTGCAACGAGATTGCCGAGCGCATCGGCGACGTCAAGTTCGCCAACATGGTGATGATGGGTGCCCTGTCCAAGGCGACGGGCGCGGTCAAGCTCGACAAGCTCGAGGCGGTGCTCGCCTCGTTCTTCGGCGAGGGCAAGCGGAAGTTCATTCCGCTCAACATGCAGGCCATCGAGGAAGGCCAGAAGGCCGTCAAGGCCTAGGCCGTACTCGGGCGAGTCCGTACTCGGCCTAGGCCGTACTCGGACCATCCTTCTTTCAAGGCGGCGGGGTGCTCCCCCGTCGCCTTTCTCTTAGGCGTTTTTAGTGTAATAAAATTATATCATTTTATTCATCAGATTTTCTATCCTGACCATCCTGTAAAATCTACCTATAGGTCTTCTGTGTTTTAGACAGGATGCACAGGATGGAGGAGGATGAACATGATGGGGGATTCTAAAAATATCTTATCCTGTTCATCGGATTTCTAAATCCTGTCCATCCTGGCAAATTTCTATCTCATTTCTTGGTACCTCCGTGCCTTGTGATAACATGATTACAAGCCTCCTTTCGGCGTCTTTCCTTTGCGTCTTGCGGCTTGGCGCGATAAGAATATGATACATAGTTCGCGCAGAGCCGCAGGGGCCGCGAAGGAAGGTGGGCGCCTCACCATGGCGCCCTGTCAATACGTAAAACTATATACTTTACTAAATATATATATAAGGCTATATTCAATTGCTGTCCAGGCTTGCCTGGTTAAGGAGTGAACATGCCTAGGTACATAATAATCGGCGGGGTCGCGGGCGGAGCGTCGACGGCCGCGCGGCTCAGGAGGCTCGACGAGCATGCGGATATCGTGCTGGTCGAGCGCGGCGATTACATCAGCTACGCCAACTGCGGCCTGCCGTACTACGCCGGCGGCGTCATAGGGGATCGCGAGCGGCTCTTCGTGATGACGCCGGACAAGTTCAAGGCCTGGCTGAACGTCGACGTGCGTACGGGAACCGAGGCGACGGCCCTGGACGCCGCCGCCAAGACCGTGACCCTGGTAGACGTCCGTAGCGGCGCGAGGCGGGCGGAGTCCTACGACGCGCTCGTGCTGTCGCCCGGCGCAGAGCCTATACGGCCGCCCATACCCGGCATCGATTCCGAGGGCATCTACACGCTCCGCTCCGTACCAGACGTGGACGCGATAAGGAAGAGGGTCGACGAGCGCCGTCCCGAGCGCGCCGTGGTCATAGGGGGCGGCTTCATAGGCCTCGAGATGGCCGAGAACCTGCACGAGCGCGGCGTCTTCGTCACCGTCGTCGAGGCCCAGGACCAGGTGATGAACGTCCTGGACCCCGAGATGGCCGCCATGGTCCACGCCCAGCTCAAGGCCAAGAACGTCGAGCTCTACCTGGGCGACGGCGTAGCGGCCTTCGAGCGACGCGGTAGCCGTACGGTCGTCCGCCTGGCGTCCGGGGCCGAGCTGCCCGCCGACATAGTCATCCTGTCCATAGGCGTCAGGCCCGACACGAGGATAGCCCGCGAGGCCGGCCTGCTCCTGGCGCCCAACGGGGCGATCATAGTCGACGAACGCATGCGTACGAGCGCCCCCGGCGTCTACGCGCTCGGCGACGCGGCGGCCTTCATGCATCCGGTCCTCGGGAAGCCCCTCGGGGTACCGCTGGCCGGTCCCGCCAACAAGCAGGCCCGCGTCGTCGCCTCTCCGATAGTCGCCGCCGCGGGCGGCGCCGGATCCGCAGGTAGCGCCGCCGCCTCGGGTGGGGACGACGCCCAGGGGAGAGCCTGGAAGGGCGCTATAGGCACGAGCATAGCCAAGGTCTTCGACATCGTCGCCGCCTCCACGGGCCTCGCCGAGAAGACCCTGAGGGCCTCAGGCGTGCCGGTCACGTCGGTAGTCACCCACGGATCGAGCCACGCGGGCTACTACCCGGGCGCGCTGCCCCTGACGGTCAAGACGGTCTTCGATCCCGGGTCCGGGCGTCTCTACGGCGCCCAGGTCGTCGGCTGGGACGGCGTCGACAAGCGCATCGACGTGCTGGCCGAGGCGGTGCGCCGCGGGGCGTCGGTCGTCGAGCTGGCCGAGTTCGAGCACGCCTACGCGCCGCCCTTCTCGAGCGCCAAGGATCCGGTGAACATAGCGGGCATGGCCGCGGAGAACGCCCTGGCGGGACTGTCGCGGCCCGTGCCTTGGAGCGGCGTCCAGTCGATGATAGACGCCGGGGCCTTCCTGCTCGACGTGCGGACGCCCGAGGAGTTCCAGCTAGGCTCGCTGCCGGGGGCCGTCAACATACCCAACGACAGGCTGCGAGAGCGCCTCGCGGAGGTACCGCGCGATCGGCCCGTGCTCGCCTTCTGCGGCGTAGGCCTACGCGGCTACCTGGCCGAGCGCATCCTCAGGCAGCGCGGCTGGATGGACGTCGGTAACCTCTCGGGCGGTTACAAGACCTGGGAGCTGGCGACCGAGCGGCAGTCCAATACCGGCGTCTACCGGCCGGGCATGGCCGGCCTGCAGGCTGGCGCGGGCCCGTCCGCCCAGGCGTTGACCGAGACCTACGCCGAGGGCTCGGGCATGCCGGAGCACGCCCGCAAGGTCTCTGACGCGGTCGTCCGCGTGGACGCCTGCGGCCTCCAGTGCCCCGGTCCCATCATGCGCCTTAAGTCCGAGTCCGATCGCCTGCCGCAGGGCGGCCGCGTCGTCATATCGGCGAGCGACCCGGGCTTCGCGCGCGACGCCAAGGCCTGGGCCGGCATGACGGGCAACCGCCTCGTGTCCATGGAAGAGTCCGGCGGCGTCATCACCGCCGTCATCGAGAAGGGCTCGGGAGCCAAGGCCCCGGCCGCCGGCGCGGCGCTCGACGGGGCCACCTTCATCGTCTTCTCCGACGACCTCGACAAGGCCCTGGCGAGCCTCGTGCTGGCCAACGGGGCGGCGAGCGCCGGCAAGAAGACGACGATGTTCTTCACCTTCTGGGGCCTCTCGGTGCTCAAGCGGAGGGACAAGCCCTCCGTGGCCAAGGACCTCATGGGCCGCATGTTCTCCTGGATGCTGCCCGCCCACATGGGCGCCCTGTCGCTATCCAAGATGAATTTCGGCGGCGCCGGGGCCCTCATGATGAAGGGCCGCATGAAGGCCAAGCGCGTCGACCAGCTCGAGGAGATGATGGCCCAGGCGATCAAGGCCGGCGTGCGCCTCGTGGCCTGCCAGATGTCCATGGACATCATGGGCGTCGCCCGCGAGGAGCTGATCGACGGCGTGGAGATAGGCGGCGTCGCGACCTACATGGAGGCCGCGAGCGGCTCCAACGTCAACCTCTTCATCTAGCGGGAGCCGAGGCTCGCCCGGCGCTCGCGGTAGAGCGCGAGGTCCTCGGCGAGGCTCCCCTCGCAGGGGAGGTCGGGCAGGGCTCCCCCGCCCTCGATGCGACCGCCGGGCCCGTCCAGGGTCCGGTCGCGCCGGGGCAGGTCTATGGAGGCGCCCGAGCCGGGCAGGTCTATGGTGTCGGTGCCGGCCCCGCGGCCGGCGCTGCCCTCGCCAATGATCGTTACGCGCCCCGAGCGCTGGGCGGCGACGGCGAAGAAGTCGCAGGCGCTGCCGGCGACGGGATTGACGCGGACGACGACTGGTCCCTTCCAGACCCTAGCCGGCTCATCCTCGCGCTCGAGCCCGTCGAAGTCGACGCGGGTCTTGGTAGTCTCGGCGCCTCTGCGCTCGGTCACCGTATGCGCGAGAGGATCGCTTATGCCCAGGGCGCGGAGGAGGATGACCACCTGGCTGAAGCCGCCGCCAGCCGAGTCCTTGAGGTCTATGACGAGGGTCCCGGCCCCCGAGGCCTCGGCCGTCCGCAGGGCCGCGTCGAGGTCGGCGTTGCGCCAGTCCAGGAACGCGCGCGGGTGGAGCACGGCGAAGCGCTCGCCCCCGACCTCCAGGGCGTAGGCGTAGAGCTCGCCGCTCAGTTCCTTGGCGTCGTCCGGCAGCTCCTCGAGTGAGGGTAGGCCGTTGCGCGTGACCGAGGGCCTGCCCTCCGTCCAGCGGAGCACGGCCTGGCCGCGCTCCCCGCCGCGCGCGTACGCGACCGGTACGTCGGAGAGCTCCGAGCGCAGCGGCATCCAGGCCGGCTCGAAGGCCAGGTAGCGGGCCCCTAGCTCGAGCGTCGAGCGCTCGGTCGACTGGGGGACGAGGCCGCCCAGGGCGCGCGCCGCCTCGAGCGCCGGCTTGCCGCCCCAGGCCAGGATCTCGTCTCCCACGAGGAGGGCGCTATCGGGGGCGCGGGAGGCGACGACGAGCCGCTCGCCCTTGAGCGTCAGCACCACGCCGAGGTTCATGTGGGCCGACGGCCGGAGGGCCTCGCCCAGCGACCAGCCGAAGTGCCCGTCGGCCATCATCGAGCGGAGTTCCCGTAGCGAGGCCAGGAAGTCGGCGCCGGCGGCGGCGGCAGACTCGGCGCCTATGGCCTCGGCCTTAGGCAGCATAGCCGCGAGGAAGGCCTCGGGCGACAGGCCTGTCTTCTCCTCGAGGTAGACGTAGGACTCCGCTATCTCGCGGCAGGCGAGCCTATAGTCTTCGCGTAGCGCCTCGACCGAAGGCGACGATGCCTGGGCGGCGGACGCGTCGGAGGCGCCGGGTTTCCTCTCGGGCGAGCACGCGATGAGGGCTAGGCCGGCGAGGGTAGCGACGGCTAGCGCGGTCGGAGCGCGCGAGCGCCGGCGGCTTGCGGCGAGGTGCGAGTGGTTGTCGATCATGATTGTTCTCTCCTAGGGATAGGCGGCGCCTAGCCCCGCGTACGCGGGCTTGGATGGCGCCGGAGACCGTGTATGTAACGCCAGAGCGTGCTACTTGTCAAGCCATGTAACTTAACCGCGTCCTTTGCGACGGATAACATAAGTATACGCAAGTAGTACCCACAATGTACATTGACCTCTCCGTCGCGGGACTATACTATCGCCGTATCGAAGCCCCCCACGGAGGTCGCATGAAGGCTATGTTCCTGTAGCGGACGGCAAGGCCGAACCGCTCGTTTCCGTTCGAGCCCCCGCTTCCGGCGTAGCCGTAAGCCGGGATGCCGTTCCGCGCATTTCCTCGCCAATAAATAATTCCTATCGAGGAATCATCGTGGATCAGATTACCATCACCTGCCGCGACGGCCGCGCCGTCGGCCTTCGCCACCCCGCTAGCGACGCCGAGTTCGAGCGTCTCGTCGAGCTGAACGAGGCCGTGCACGGCGAGGGCGTGGCCGCCCTCTGCCGCGTCCTCCGCTCGGATTACCCGGGCATGGCCTTGACCGACTGGTACGGCGCCTACGACGAGGCCACGGGCCGAGCGCTATCGACGCTCTGCCGCGTTCCGACCGCCTGGCGTTACTCGGGCGCCGGAGCCTCCGTCGCCATCCCCGCGGCCGAGCTGTCCATAGTCTCGAGCGCCGAGGACGCCCGCGGCCTCGGGCTATCGAGCGCGCTCGTAAGGCGCTACGAGGACGACTCGCGGCGCCTGGGCTTTCCCCTGTCGACCATAGAAGGCATACCGTACTACTACCGGCGCTTCGGCTACGAGTACGCGGCCCCGCTCTGCGTCCAGCGGAGGCTCATGCCCGAGCTACGACCGTGGGCCGCGTCAAGGGAGAGCCCGTCATGGCGACCCGCAGCCCCCCGTCCCGGCGCGCGGGAGGCGGCCGTGGCCGCGGCCGCGGCCCTTAACCCGACCTTCCGCGACGCCGAGCCTGGCGACGCCGAGCCTGGCGACGCCGCCTGAGGCCAGGGTC
>CAZNNA010000201.1:0-6438 GCA_964573825.1 uncultured Treponemataceae bacterium | reverse complement strand
CCGTCGCCGAGACCCGGGGCGCCAGGCTCAAGGTAATCGAGGCCGGCTACGACCAGTCGACCTGGCTGGACTCGCTACGCGACACGGTCGCCTCGGGAGAATTCGGCCTCGTCGTCAGCTCCAACCCGTCGTTGCCCGAGCTCTGCGCCAAGGTAGGCAAGGATTACCCGGCGGTGCGCTTCATAGTCGCCGACGCCTACCTCGCGGGCAACCCTTCCATTCACACGACTCTCTATAACCAGAAGGAGCAGGGCTACATCGTCGGTTACCTGGCCGGCCTCGTCACCAAGGCGCGCCGAGGAGTAGGCGCCAAGACGGCTACGCTCGCGGCGGGCATGGTCGTGGCCCAGCGCTACCCGACGCTCGACCGGCTCATCAGGCCGGGCTTCGAGGCGGGCCTCAAGGCCGTGGACCCGGCCTTCTCGCTCGAGCTGCGCGAGGTGGGCAACTGGTTCGATTCCGCCAAGGCCGCCGAGCTGTCCGGGGCCCTCTTCGATGGAGGGGTCGAGGTGATACTGCCCATAGCCGGCTCGGCAGGGCAGGGCGCGGTGGCGGCCGCCAGGGAGCGGGGACGCTCCGTGGTATGGTTCGACGGGGCCGGCTACGCGCTCGATCCGGCCACGGTCATCGGCTGCGCCACCATAGCCCAGGAACGCCTCGTCTACGAGCGCGTCAAGGCCGCGCTCTCGGGCGACGCCTCGCTCTTCGGCCGCGCCGATATCGTGTCCGCCCGCGACGGCTACGTGGGCTTCGATCCCGAGGGCCAAGGGTATCGCGACCTACCCGAGGGGCTCCGGGCGGAGCTCCAGGCCGCGCTGGATCGCCTGGCCGAGGGCAGCCCGGACTTTTCTTTCGATTCGTTCTAGCGCTATCTTCCTAACTCGTATGACGCTGGCCTCGCTCCGCTCGCTCAGTAAACGCTACCGCTCGACGGCCACGCAGGCCGTCGACGCGGCCTCCCTGGAACTGCTAGCGGGCGAGGTACATGCCCTGGTCGGCGAGAACGGAGCGGGCAAGTCGACGCTGGCGCGACTGCTCTGCGGCTTCGAGCGTCCCGATTCAGGCTCCATCGCCGTCCGGGGCAAGGAGCTGCGCTTCTCCTGCCATAGGGACGCCGAGCGGGCCGGCATAGGCTTCGTGCCGCAGTACTCCATGCTCGCCCCGGGACTGGGCGCCGCCGACAACGTGGCTCTCGGGCACGAGCCGCGCATCTTGGGCCTGGCCTACGATAGGCGCCGCGCCGAGAACGACTTCCTCCTCCTGGCAGACCGCTACGGCTTCTCGGTCGATCCGCGCGCCCCGGTCGGTTCGCTATCCGCCTCAGAGCGCCGAGAGGTGGAGATCATGCGCGCCCTCGCCCGGGGCGGGGACATCCTCGTCCTGGACGAGCCTACGAGCATACTCGGGGAGAGCGAGGCCGAGACCCTCTTCTCCCTCATCCGGCGCCTCAAGGCGGCCGGCGTCGGCGTTATCTACATTTCGCACCGTGCCCGGGAGATACTCGGCATAGCCGACCGCGTGAGCGTCATGCGCTCGGGCCGGCTCGAGCGCACCGCGGGCGCCGCTACGCTCGACGAGTGCGCCCTGGCCGACATGATATTGCCGGGCGGCGCCTGCAGGCTTCCCCCCGAGGCGGGACGGGAACGCGCGCCGGGCTCGCCGGCCCTCGAGCTACGGGGCGTCAGGCTCTCGGGGGCCGAGAAGGGAGCGCTGGACCTGGTCGTACGCTCGGGCGAGACGGTAGCCGTCGTAGCCCTGGGCGGCAACGGGCTCGAGGCCCTCGAGGCGGTCGCCTCGGGAGAGCGGGAACCCGAGGAAGGGGACGTCCTGGCGCTCGGCAGGCCGCTCCGCGGCATCCCTCGCCGTGAGTTGCGTTCCGCGCTCATGGCCTACGTGCCGACCGACCGGGAGGGCGCCGGGCTCTGCGCCAAGGCGAGCGTGGGGCTCAACGCCATAGCCTCGGACCTCTTCGCCTTCACGTTCCGGGACTTCGCCTTGGCCTCGGCGCCGCTGGCCGAGGCCGGCCGCAGGCTGTCGGCCGGGGGCGTGCGCGCCTGGGAGAACCGACGAGCCGAGACCCTGTCGGGCGGCAACCGCCAGCGCGTCGTGGCGGCGAGGGAGCTCGGGGGCTCGCCGCCCGTCGTCGTGGCCGCCAACCCGGCCCAGGGCCTTGACGCGGCCTCACGCGCGGCACTCTTCGAGCGCCTAGCCGAGCTACGCGACTCGGGCTCGGCCGTACTCATCCTGAGCTCCGATCCCGAGGACGCAGCCCGGGCGGACAGGGGGTTCGCGCTGTACCGCGGCAGCCTTAAGCCCCTGGAGCCGGGCATGGACGAGGCCGCCGCAGCCCTGACGGGCGCCGCCCGGGCGAGCGGCGAGGTAGCATCGAACCGGATCGGCCCGGCGCGGGAAGGAGGCGGGCGATGAGCGATCCCTCTAGAACGGGCGATACCGCCCCCGCGAGCGAATCCGCCTCTCCGAGCGCGCGGGCGGGGCCGCGGCTATCCCTGCGTACCGTCAAGGATGCGGGCGCCACGGGGAGCCTGGCTCGCCTGTCCGTGGCCCTCGCGACCGCGGTCTCCCTGGCGGCCCTGGCGGCCGTCTCGCTGTCCGCGCGCCCGGCGTCGGCCCTGCGCGCCTTCTTCGTCATGCCGTTCGCCAGCCAGGCGGCCTTCCTGTCTATGCTGGAGGCGGCCGCCCCGCTGGCGCTGTGCGCGCTCGGCGTGCTAGTAGCCTTCAGGGCCGGCCACTTCAGCCTCGGGGGCGAGGGACAGGCCTACGCGGGCTCCTTCGCCGCGGCAGCCCTCGGCGGCCTCGTGGCCCAGGGCTCGGGACCCGCCGCCATCGCGGCGGCCATGCTCGCGGGAGCCCTGGCCGGCGCCGCCGTGGCCGCGCTCCCCGCCGCGGGGTCGCGATTCTCCGGCTCCGACGTGCTCCTCTCGAGCCTCCTCGTGTCCCAGGGCTTCATATACGTGATCGACTGGGCCATAGCCGGCCCCCTTCGCGACCCCGCGGGCAACCTCATAGCCATGAGGCCCATACCCGAGTCCATGCTCCTACCGCGCCTGGCGCCTCCCTCGACCCTGACCGCGGCTCCCGTCATCGTCCTCGCGCTCTGCCTGGCGGCCTCGTTCTACTTCGATAGGTCTAGGAGCGGGGCGGCGCACGACCTGTACGGGCGCAACCGCTGCTTCGCCGCCCTGCAGGGCTACGACGTACGCCTCCTGGCCTGGGCCCCGGTCGTGATCGCCGGTGCGCTCCACGGCATGGCCGGCGCGGCCGTGGCGCTCGGCGCCAGGGGCACGGCACTGCGCGGCATGAGCGGCGGCATCGGCTGGAGCGCCATTGGCGTGGCCCTCATAGCCGCCTCGCGGCCCTCGGCCCTGCCCCTGGCCGCCCTGCTCTTCGCCTGGCTCGACGCCGGGGCCAGGCAGGCCTCGGTCCTCGCGGAGCTGCCTCCCGACTCCGGCATGGCCGTCAAGGCCCTGGTGATACTCGTCGTCGGCATGAGGCCCGCCCTCAAGGAGCTGGGACGCCGGCGAGGTCCCGATGCCCGGAGTTGGCTCGGCAGGCGGGAGGCCGCGTCGTGAGCCACCTCGCCTCGACGCTATTCGATACGCTAGCCTTCTTCGCCCCGCTGGCGCCGGTCATCGTGGGAGGCCTGGCCACCGAGTACTCGGGCCGCCTCAACATAGCCTTGGAAGGGCTCATCCTGGCCGGGGCCTTCGCCTGCGCCGCGGTAGGCTCCCTGCTCGGGCTTGGAGCCGGTCTCGCGGCCGCCGTCGTGGTATCGGGCTCCCTCGCCTACCTGGCCGACCTCTTCTCGCGCAAGACCGGGGCGGATTCCTTTGTCGTGGGCCTCGGGGTCAACATGGCCGTGCCCGCCTTCGCCTCCATACTGTCGCTGGCGGTCTTCGGCAGCAAGGGCGTAACCGTGGTCGACGCGATACGCTCGAGCCGCGTCCTCGGCGGCCCCGAGGACGCGGGCCTCCTCTGGCCCTTCCTCGGGTTGCGCGGGACGGATTACGCGGCCTACGCGGCGGCGCTCGTCGCCGCCTTCGCCGTGGCGAGGACTCCCTTCGGCATGAGGGCTAGGGCCGCCGGCATGAGCGAGGAGTCCCTTGCCATGGCGGGCCTCGACTCGGGCCGCATCAGGGGCGCTACGGCGCTCGCCTCCGGCCTGGCCTGCGGGGTAGGCGGGGCCGCCCTCGCGGCCTCGATCGGCGCCTGGGTTCCCAACATGAGCTCGGGGCGAGGATGGATAGCCCTCGTCGCCATCTACCTCGGAGGTAAGCGCCTCGGCGGGGCCCTCGCCGCGGGCGCCTTCTTCGCCCTGCTCCTGTCCCTCGCGGGCAGGGCGCAGTCCTTCCTGTCCGTGCCGGCCGAGCTCCTCATGGCCGCTCCGTACTTCATCACGGCCCTCGGCATGGCCCTGGGGCCCTCGCCTAGGCGACGCCGACGGTAGGGTCCAGGCGCGCGATCGGGCTCGAGGCGGCACTTGTGGAGGCGCTCGAGGGTTGACCAATCGGGCGACGCCTGGTATATTCCTACTATTCCGATAGGAATACAGGGGTTGCTCGGGATGTTCGCCGTTTCCGCCAAGACTCAGTACGCCATACGTGCCATGACCTGCCTCGCGAGGACCGAGGGCAGGTCCGCCACGTCGGCGGAGATAGCCCAGGCGGAATGCATACCCGCCAAGTACCTCGAGGGCATCCTGTCGCGGCTCAAGGCCGCCGGCCTCATCGAGAGCGAGCGCGGCAAGAACGGCGGCTACCGCATGGCCAGGGAACCGGCCTGCATACGCATGCTCGATATCGTCGAGGCCATAGACGGCAGGATCAAGCCGGTCAATTGCGTCGACGCGGCGAGCGCCTGCGCCTTGGGCGACGCCTGCCATCCCCGTCGGTTCTGGGTAGGCCTCAAGGCGACGATAGACGGCTACCTGGCGGATCATACGCTCAAGGATGTCGCGGAAGGATGAACCATATGCAGCACCGTCCCGTATACATGGACTATAACGCCACCACCCCGTTGCGGCCCGAGGTCAAGGCGGCCATGATAGAGGACCTCGACGTCTACGCCAACGCCTCGAGCATGCACGAGGCCGGGCGCCAGGCGCGCTCCCGCGTGGAGAAGGCTAGGCGCTCCGTAGCTTCACTCGTGGGCGCGGGCGATCCCGAGCGTATCATCTTCACGAGCGGCGGCTCCGAGTCGAATAACACCGTCTTCGCTACCATGTTCCACCTGGGCCGTCGCGGGCCGAGGCGAGGCATAGTGACCACCGCCATAGAGCATCCCTGCGTGCTCAACGCGGCCAAGTGGCTCAAGGAAGAGGGCTTCCCCGTCACCTTCCTGGGCGTGGACGAGTACGGCCGCGTACGCCTGGACGAGCTCAGGGCGGCCGTAGGCCCCGGAACCCTGCTGGTGTCCGTCATGGCCGCTAATAACGAGATCGGCACCGTCCAGGACATGGAGGCGATAGGGCGCATAGCCAAGGAGGCCGGAGCCTTCTTCCATAGCGACGCCACGCAGGCCGTCGGCAAGATACCGGTGAGCGTCGAGTCCTGGCGCGCCGACTACCTGACCATGTCCTGCCATAAGCTCTACGGACCCAAGGGCATAGGCGCCCTCTACCTTCGCTCGGGCGCGCCCCTCGAGCCGCTCATCAGGGGCGGCCACCAGGAGCACGGCCACCGCGCCGGCACCTACAACAACCAGGGCATACTCGGCTTCGGCCTGGCCGCGGAGCTGGCCGAGCGCGAGCTACCCGCTTACGTGGCCAGGCTGGGCGCGCTCCGCGCCAGGCTACGCGACGGCATCCTCGCCTCGGTGCCCAAGGCCAAGGTGAACGGCCACCCCGAGGCGGTGCTGCCCAACACACTCAACGTGTCCTTCCCCGGGGCCGAGGGCGAGGCCATACTCCTGTCCCTCGACCTGGACGGCATACGGGTCTCGACCGGCTCGGCCTGCGCCTCGGGGAGCCTCGACCCGAGCCACGTCCTCCTCGCCACCGGCGTCGGCCCCGAGCTGGCCCACGGCTCCATACGCTTCAGCCTCGGGCGCGACACCACCGAGGATGAGGTGGATTACGTCGTTTCGAGGATAGGCCCCATCATAGCGCGGCTCCGCGCCATGTCGACCGTCCAGTACTAGGATACTAGATACAATAGGTACTAGGTTCATAACCAACGGAGGATTATCGTGAGCGACGCGTTCGCCTGGCTGTATTCCGATACGGTGAAGGAGCACTTCACCGCCCCCAAGAACGTCTTCAACCCTGACGAGGGCTTCGAGGCTAATGCCCAGGGCATGACGGGCAACATCAAGTGCGGCGACCAGATGATGTTCATGCTGAAGGTCCGGGACGACGTCATAGTAGACGTACGCTGGAAGACCTACGGTTGCGCGAGCGCCATAGCCAGCACCTCGATGCTA
>CAZNNA010000200.1:0-6461 GCA_964573825.1 uncultured Treponemataceae bacterium | reverse complement strand
GGCGTGCGCGACGAGGTCGTTCTGCCCCTGACCATCACCGACCAGCGCTACGTCAAGAGCTTCGTGCTCAAGGTGCTGGATGAGTCCGGGGCCGTCGTCAAGGCCATAGCCAACAAGGAATCCAGGCCCGAGAACCAGGACCTGAAGGGCCTCCTCGCCCGGCTCCTCTACGTCAAGAAGGGCGTCGACGTTCCGGCCGAGCTCGTCTGGAACGGCCTCGGGGACTCCGGCGACCGCGTCCCCGACGGGCGCTACGCCATCGTCGTGGAGGCGCTGGACGATAACGGCAACCTAGCCGTAACGGCGCCCTGGGCCGTCATCGTCGATACGGTCGCGCCGAGTGTGTCGGCCGCGGGCCCGGCCGGAGGCGCCGACGCCCTCATCTTCAGCCCGGACGGCGACGGTAACAAGGACGCCTTCGTCGTGACGCAGAAGGGCTCGGTCGAGGATAGCTGGAAGGCCGAGGCCCTGGACGCCGCGGGCAGCTCGGTGCGCGCCTGGACCGTCTCGAACGCCGCGCCGGCCGATATAGCCTGGGACGGCAAGAACGGCGACGGGCAGGTCGTGCCCGACGGCGTCTACTCCTATCGCATAGCCGCGACCGACCGTGCCGGCAACTCAGGCTCAGCCAAGGTAGAGAACATCATAGTCAACACGCAGCAGCCGCCGGTCGGCGTGTCCATAGACATGGCCTCCTTCAGCCCCAACGGCGACGGCATCAAGGACGCGCTCACGCTGACGCCCAACGTGCCGGTCAAGGCCGGTATCGTAGCCTGGAGCCTGGCCGTGCTCGACGCCGCGGGGACCGCTCGCTGGTCGCAGTCCGGCGCGAGCGCCGAAACCCTCGCGCCCCGGTACCGCTTCGAGGGCAAGGACGCCTCCGGAGCCTCCCTGGCGGCGGGAACCTATCGTACCCGGCTGTCGCTCACCTACGTAAACGGGCACAGGCCCACGGCCTTCTCTCCCTCCTTCGTCATAGACGTGACGCCTCCCTCGGCCAGCGCCAAGGCCAATCGCGCGGCCTTCAATCCGCTCGGCGACGCTGACACGAGCGTAACGATCGTCCAGTCGGGGTCCGAGGAGGACCGCTGGCTCGGCGAGCTGCTCGACGCCTCCGGCAAGGCGGTAAAGACCTGGACCTTCATTGGCAGACCCGACGCGGAGATAACCTGGGACGGCTCGGACGACGCCGGCAAGGTCGTCGCCGACGGCTCGTACACCTATCGATTATCGGCCACCGATAAGGCGGGCAACTCCGGCCAGGCCGCTACGGGCCCCATGCTCGTCGACACGCAGAACAAGGCCGTTCGCCTGTCGCTCGATAGGCGGGCCTTCAGCCCCAACGGCGACGGCGTGCTGGACTCGGTGACCCTGTTACCGGAGAGCCAGTCCGCCACGGCCATCAGGTCTTGGACCCTCGCCGTACTCGACTCCGCCGACGCCAAGGTACGCGGCTTCTCGGGCGCCGGTTCCCTGCCCGCCCGCCTCGCGTGGGACGGCAAGCGCGACGACGGCTCGAGGGCCGCCGACGGGACCTACTACGCCTCGCTCGAGGTGCGCTACGTGACCGAGGAGCTCGAGAAGGCCCGCTCCGTCGACATGGCGCTGGATACGACGCCTCCCTCCATTACCGTTTCGTCTTCCGACAGGCTCTTCAGCCCCAACGGGGACGGGCGCAAGGATACCCTGACCCTGGCCCAGTCGTCCGTGCCGGGCGATACCTGGACCGGCCGTATCGAGGGCCAGGGCGGACGCGTCTGGCGGGAGTGGACTTGGAAGGACGCCGCGGCCGACCTCGATTGGGACGGCACCGACGCCGAGGGTAACAAGGTACCCGACGGCGCCTATCGCTACGCGGTCCGCGCCGAGGATCCGGCCGGAAACAAGGGCTCGGGCTCGGTCGAGGGCATAGTCATAGACACGAGGCCTACGCAGGTCTTCGTCACCGCGAGCGCCGCTGGCTTCAGCCCCAACGGCGACGGCGCCTTCGACGATATAACGCTGGGCCTGGTCGTCAACCTCCCCGACGGCATAGACGCCTGGCGCCTAGCCCTCGTCGACGGCAAGGGCGTCGAGCGGCGCGCCTACGCGGGCAAGGGCGGCTCGAGCATACCCGCCAAGATAGTATGGGACGGCAAGTCGAGCGACGGCATCGTCCACCAGGGCTCGTATACGGCCGTCTTCGTCGTAGACTACCTCAAGGGCGACCGCGCCGAGGCCAGGAGCGCCTCCTTCATACTCGATTCCGAGGGCCCCAAGGTCTCGCTGTCCACGGCCCCTCGCTACTTCAGCCCCGACAACGACGGCGTCGACGACGAGCTCCTCATCAGCCTGGCCGTCTCCGACGCGAGCGACATAGACTCCTGGAAGTTCGAGATCATAGAGGTCGCCGTGGTAGAGGGCTCGGGCAAGCGCTCGGAGCGTCCCTTCTTCACCTGGAGCGGCCGCGGGCGGCCCGCCGAGCGCCTGGTCTGGGACGGCCGCTCGCAGAAGGGCGAGCTCGTGGAGGCCGCCACCGATTATCCGTACCGCCTTACCATCACCGACGCGCTCGGCGGCAAGACGGTCGTCGAGGGGGCGATAGCCGTCGACGTACTCGTCATCAGGGACGGCGACAGGCTCAAGATCAAGGTACCCTCCATAGTCTTCAGGCCGAATTTCGCCGACTTCAAGGACCTGCCCGACGAGACGCTGGCCCGCAACGCCGAGGTGCTCAAGCGCATAGCCCAGATCCTCAACCGCTTCAGGGACTACAAGATACGGGTCGAGGGCCACGCCAACTCCATAGCCAAGATGACTGGGGCGCCTCAGGCTGCCGTGGACCGGGAGGAGACGGGCGAGCTCCTGCCCCTGTCCCAGTCGCGGGCCCAGGCCGTCATGCAGAAGCTCGTAGAGTACGGGGTGGACCAGCGGCGCCTGTCGGTGCGCGGCCTCGGGTCCGCCGAGCCTGTCGTGCCCTTCACCGACGCAGAGAACCGCTGGAAGAACAGGCGCGTCGAGTTCATATTGATCAAGGAGTGATAGATGGGCCTAGAAGGCGTCATAGGCGTGCTAGCGGTCTTCATAGGGGCGCCCTCCGTGGTGTTCGGCTTCATACTGCTGGGCCGCCGCGAGAAGAACCGCGTCGAGCTCGAGCGCCTGCGCATACGGGAGGCCGAGCTCAACCTGGAGCGCGAGCGCCTGCGGGTGGAGGCGCTCCGCGAGGAGAACCGCAAGCTCGATAGGATGATAGAGCATAGGATGGACATGCAGTAGACGCAATCAGTGCATGACGGTAAGCAGAGCCCGGGGCGATCGGCCCCGGGCTTTTTTTATATTTGGCGAGGCGAGATGATTCTAGTTGACAGGCCTGATAAGGTAATTCTATATAGTCGTATCGTTGAGTAAAATAACTCACGCAAGTGATCGATTTAATGCTTCGATCGCACGTTAAAAACGTTAATCCCTTGCTCCAGAGGTCGGATATGGCATCTCGTACGAGAAGGACCGTCGCCTTCAAGGTAATGATTCCCATGGCGTTTATACTCGCCGCTGCGGTATGTATCGCCACGACCGCGACCGCCCTCTTCATGCTATCCATCATGCGACGCCAGCTGATAGAGCAGGTCTCGACGTATACGAAATTCACCGCGGAGCGAATCGATTCCTATTTCAAGGACTGGGCTACCATCACGGTACTGCACGCCAGGGCCATAGACGAGAAGGGCGGGAGGCCGACCCTGGGCGAGGCCGCCGCCCTTGCCAGGCTATACGTCTCCCATACGCCGGACATAGTCGGGGGCGGTTCCTGGTGGGACTACTACAAGCACGATGCCGCGACGAAGTACGCGGTACGGTACTACGCGAACGAGGATGGCGCGTTGAGCGATCTCTCCGCCGACTTCGGCTCGGGGGAGGACGATTTCCCAAAGAATCCTTGGTTCCAGATAGTCAAGGATAGCGCCTCGCCGGCCGATTTCAGGTGGACCGATCCGTATCGCGATCCGATCGTCGATATCGACATGGTAACCTGCTCGGCCCCTTTCTTCGACGGGGAAAGCCGCTGGATCGGCCTCGTAACCTCCGATATCCGCCTCCGTACGCTCCAGTCTATCGTTTCCGAGGTAAAGCTCGGAAAGGACGGGTACGCCTTCCTCGTCGCCGCCAGCGGGGCCTTCATATCGCACCCTCGCTTCGGGATGAGCGAAACCCTCCAGGACGTCGAGGGCGGTCGCTACGGCGACCTAGCCGCTCGCCTCCTCGAGGGCGAGTCTGGCGTCTACGAGAGGAAGGGGCCCGGCGGATCAGAATTCTTTGCCTACGGCCCTATTGCCACCCCGGGCTGGGGGCTTGCGATCAGCGTTCCCGAGGAGATCCTCTATGAGGCCAGGAATAGAGTCGTCATCCAGGCGCTGATCGCGTTCCTGGTCGTCGTCGTGGCGGCCTTCGTTATCATATGGCTTACCATTACCAACTGGGTGTCGAAGCCGCTCAAGGCCATATCGGAGAACCTCAGGGGCATTGCCGAGGAGGGCGAGGCCGACCTGACCAGGGAACTACCGGTCAGGGGGCGTGACGAGATCGGTAGGCTTTCGGAGCATTTTAACCGGTTTCAGGGAAAGCTTGCCGCTATCATCGGCTCCATCAGGACGTCGCTCGACGACCTCCATGCCATCGGCGGCGACCTGAGCGCAAACGCCATCGAGACGGCTGCCGCCCTCAACCAAATCGCCGCCAATATCTCTGGCGTTCGCGGCGAGGTGACTCGGCAGTCCTCCGCCGTCGAGAAGAGCCTCCGGTCCGTCGACAAGATCAACGAGACCATGGACGCCCTATCCGGTAGCCTAGAGCGGCAGTTCAGCGATATATCCACGGCGACCAAGGCTATAGAAGGCATGGTGGCGGACATCAACTCGGTCAGCGAAACCGTCGAGGAGATGGATAAGGGCTATGCCGCCCTGGTCGAACTCTCGGATGGCAGCAGGAAGACCTTACAGGCTGTCAGCGAAAGGATGAGAGAGGTCCTGAACGAGTCTACGAGTCTCCAGGAAACCAACGATATCATAGCAGAGATCGCCGATAGGACCAACCTCCTGGCTATGAACGCGGCGATCGAAGCGGCTCACGCCGGCGAATTCGGCAAGGGCTTCTCCGTCGTAGCCGACGAGATCCGAAAGCTCGCGGAGAATAGCGCCGAGCAGTCCAGGAGCACTAGCCTCGTACTGAAGGCCATCCAGTCGTCGATCCGCACCGCCAGCGACGCGACCATCGAGGTCGATAGCAGTTTCCAGGAGTTCCTCACCCATCACGACCAGCTGGCAAGGCTTGAGAAGCGCATTGAGGTATCGATGAAGCGCCAGGCCGCCGGCTCTCGCGTTGTGCTCGACGACCTCCTGACCATGCATGCGAGTTCCGAGAGCGTACGCGACGGCTTCGGGGCCATCAGGTTGCTAAGCGGCGGTATTACCGGCGATATCAGGGATCTCCATCACGTCAGCACGGAGATAGACCGTAGCATGGATGAGATCGCGCTCGGCACCAACGAGATCAACGCCGCCGTCAC
The DNA here is from genome assembly GCA_964573825.1 of uncultured Treponemataceae bacterium. Classification (GTDB taxonomy): domain Bacteria; phylum Spirochaetota; class Spirochaetia; order Treponematales; family UBA12059; genus SZUA-370. The sequence continues at coordinate 919 of CAZNNA010000200.1, read as the reverse complement.
AGCGATATCTGAAAAGAGTCTGGAGAACCGCGACGTCATCGAGGGCGTTCGCGCAGGCATCGGTAGGTTCAAGACGGATAGGGGGGACTGAGGTACGAGCCGCCGCTCGCGGCGCCGGGTCGGCCTTCTTGATTCTCTCGCAGACCGTGAGTACATTGAGGCCCATGCCCATACCTGAGTACCCCGAATTCGCGCCGCTCTCACTCGATATGCGCGACGAATTCTACCCAGCGCTTAACATGCTGTCGGACGGCGTCTCCGAGTTCACCTTCTCGGGGCTGTACCTCTTCAGGGATACGTACAAGTACGTCGCCTCGCACCTGACGGGACACACCTACCTCGTCTCGGGCGAGAAGCGCGGCGAGCGCTTCTTCTTCGCGCCCTGTTGCGTACCCCCGAACGACGTGCTCGAGCGCCTCTTCCAGGATCACTGCTACCTGAAGAACATGTCGGAGACCCAGTGCCAGGCGGAGCGCATACGCCTGGAATCGGCCGGTTACGAGGTGCGAGAGGATAGGGACAACTTCGATTACCTCTACGAGCGTAAGGACCTGGCCGAGCTGTCGGGCAAGGCCTACCACAAGAAGCGCAACCTGGTGAACGCCTTCCTCAACTCCTACTCGTACGAGCAGAAGCCCCTGGACGCCTCCACCGTGCCCGACGCGCTGGGCGTCCTCGACGCCTGGCGCAGGGAGAAGGGCATAGACGGGGACTACGCCGCGGCCAAGGAGGCGCTCGAGCTGTACGAGCCCCTGGGCATGAGAGGCGCCGTGTACTACGTCGACGGTAAGCCGGCCGGCTACGCCCTCGGCGAGCCCATAGCCAAGGCGCGCATGTTCGCCGTCCACTTCGAGAAGGCCGTGGGCGACTACAAGGGCATCTACCAGTTCATCAACCAGGCCTTCGCCCAGGCCCTGCC
>CAZNNA010000199.1:0-6489 GCA_964573825.1 uncultured Treponemataceae bacterium | reverse complement strand
CTCTCCGTCCCCGAAGCCTGCGCCCTCCGGAGGCTCCCAGGCGGATATCGGCTCCTTCGCCTCGATGCTCGCGGGGCTTTCGGATACCCACGCCCAGACGGTCTCCATGATGACCGGCAAGGACGTCACCTTCTCCTCGCCCCGCGCCGACGTAACCGACCGCGACGGCGCGCTCCCCTCGCTACCGGACGAGGTGCTCGCCGTCAAGATAGACATCACGGGCGGCATACCCGGCGATCACCTCTTCCTCCTTCCCAAGGATACGGCCCTCCGGATCGCCTCGCTCGCCAACCAGGACGAGACCCTCGCGGAGCTCGACGAGATGGCCGTATCGGTCGTCTCGGAGTGCATCTCTAGCCTCACCGGATCGGTGATCAACGCGCTGACGGATAAGACGGGCAACAGGACCATACAGTCAGACGTGGCGGACGGCGCCTTCGGGCCCAAGGCCATAGCGCGGCTCCCCTCGGGGGACTTCGTGAGGGTCGCCTACGACCTATCCATTGACGGCTCTCCCTTCAAGCTATGGGAGGTCTACGCGCTGCCCTTCGTCAAGGATATCCTCGCGGCCTCAGGCATGCAGCGGCCGGCGGCGCCCCGAGGCGACGGCATGCCCATGGGAGGCATGGCGCAGGCGGCGCCTATGGGTATGCCCTCGATGGGCTACCAGCAGCCGATGATGCCGCAGCAAGGCATGATGGGAGCGGGTATGATGGGCCAGCAAGGCATGATGGGAGCGGGTATGATGGGCGGCGGCATGATGGGGCAGGGCATGTACCAGTCCCCGGTGATGTCGCAGCCCAACGTCCAGCCGGTTCAGTTCGCCAACCTAGGCATGGGCCACCCCGGCCAGGAGTCGGGTAACATCGGCCTTATCATGGACGTCTTCATGGAGCTCACCGTGGAGCTCGGGCGTACCAAGAAGCTCATAAAGGACATCCTCGGTATCGGCGAGGGCACCATCATAGAGCTCGACAAGCTGGCCGGCGAGCCCGTGGATATCCTGGTCAACCATAAGCTCATCGCCAAGGGCGAGGTCGTGGTCATCGACGAGAATTTCGGCGTCCGCGTCACCGAGATCGTCTCGCCCATGGAGCGCATGGCCGAGCTAGGCTAGCCTGGCCCCCGGACGCGGACAGACTACCGCCCCTTCGTTGCCTTTCCCGCCTCCCCGTTGTACAATGCCCGGCGGAGGTGCCATGCCTAGCACTACTCGCTTCCTTCGATCGGCCGCGCTCGCTATCCTGTGCCTAGCCGCCATGGCGGGGCCCGCGACGGCCCAGCCGGCCTCCGCCTCCGGGAAGCCCGCCGCCGGAACGCCTGCCCCGGCGGCCGCGGCCCCGGCGGCGCCCGACGAGTCCAGCCTGGCCCTCGTCGAGGCGGCGCCCGGGACGTCGAGCGCCTCCATGCTTCCGTACGTCCTTAGGATGATGCTTGTGCTCGGCCTCGTGATAGGCGTCATCTACGCGCTCTATGCCTTGCTCAAGCGCTCCGCGAGGCCCAGGGCCCAGCAAGACGCTTACCTCCGCGTCCTGGCGACTACGACCCTGGCGCCCGGCAGGCAGCTGCACGTCGTGTCCCTAGGCGGCTCGGCCTGGCTCGTCGGCTCGACCGACTCGTCCGTCGGGCTCATCGAGAGGATAGACGACAGGGAGGTCGTAGATGCCCTGGAGCTCAGGGCGACCCAGTCGCCCGAGGCGCCGAGGCGCGAGTTCGTCGATATGCTCTCCGCCTGGCTCGGCGCCGCGGGAAGGGGACCCGGGACCCGCGGCGGCGCCGCCGGAGCCTCTCCTTCCGATATCCTGTCGCGGCAGCGCGACAGGCTCAAGAAGCTCTAGTCGATAGCCATGCGGACCATCGGAGGAATTCGTGCGTAGATTCCTGTGCCTCGTCATGCTAGCCGCCGGCGCCTCCGCCGCCTGGGGCCAGGCGAGCTTTCCAGCGACGCCGGCCGATACGGCCAGGAGCGTACCGGTCCCGGGGGCGACCCGGGCCGGGAGCGCCCAGCCCGGAGGCTCAGCCTCCTTCCCCGGGGGCGCGGCCAGGGCCACGACGGCCATACCGCGTAACCTGCCCGTCGTCCCCTTCGTGGACCTGTCGGTGCGATCCCCCGAGACCGGGCGCGAGGTCGCCTTCAGCCTGCAGCTCCTCCTCCTCCTTACGGTCCTGTCGCTGGCCCCGAGCCTCATCATACTGCTTACGAGCTTCCTGCGCGTTTCCATAGTCCTCGATTTCGTCAAGCGGGCCCTATCGCTCCAGCAGGTGCCGCCGGGGCAGGTACTCATGGGCATAGCCCTCTTCCTGACCGTCTTCATCATGTGGCCGACCTTCGACGAGATATACGCCAAGTCCTTGAAGCCCCTGTCAGACGGCGCGATAGGCATAGAAGAGGCCTATACCGCCGCGGAGAAGCCCCTGCGCCTCTTCATGTACTCCCAGATGCGGAGCGACCCCGAGAACATCAGGCTCTTCATGAGCATGCGAGGGCTGCCTAAGCCCGAGACCCTGGCCGACGTGCCGACCTACGTTCTCATACCAGCCTTCATCCTGTCGGAGCTGACCATAGCCTTCAAGATAGGCATACTCCTGTATATACCCTTCATCATAATAGACATGGTGGTGGCCTCAACGCTCATGTCCATGGGCATGATAATGCTGCCGCCGGTCATGATATCGACGCCGTTCAAGCTCATCCTCTTCGTGCTCGTCGACGGTTGGAACCTGATGATACGGCAGCTCGTCGAGTCCTTCATGAGGGTCGCCTCGTGAGTCCCTCCCAGGCGGCGGCGCTGATGACCGGCGCCGTGCTCGAGATAGTGACCCTCTCCGCTCCCATACTCCTGACGGCCCTCGTCGTGGGCCTGGCCGTCAGCATCCTGCAGGCCACGACGAGCATCCAGGAGCAGACGCTGTCCTTCGTGCCCAAGATAGCCGCCATCATGCTCGTCCTGGCACTGCTCGGCGGATGGATGTTCACCCACCTGGCCGAGTATACCCGGCGCCTCTTCGAGCTGATCCCGGCCATGGCGGGCTAGCGCGCGGCCATGCTCGCCGATATCGTCGCCGACGCGGACCTCTTCTTCCTCATAGCCGTCCGGGTGCTCGCCATGGTGGAGACCGCTCCACTCCTCTCGGGCGACGGCGTGCCGCAGGTCGCCAAGGTCGGGCTCGCGGGCTTCGCGGCGGCGGCCGTCTTTCCCTGGGTCAAGGAGGCCGGCTATCCCATGCCCGGGACGGGCGGCGCCCTCGTGGCCCTCGCCGCGGGAGAGGCCATGATAGGGCTCATCATGGGCTTCTTCCTGACCATGGTATTCAGCGCCTTTACCACGGCCGGGCAGTTCTTCTCGCTCCAGATGGGCTTCGGCGCCTCCGAGACCTTCGACCCCCTGGCCCAGATAGAGATTCCCGTCGTCGGTCAGTTCCTCAACCTCGTGGCCATGTTCGTCTTCGTCTCGTCCTCGGGCTTCCAGAGGCTCTTCCTCTACGGGGTCAAGGGCAGCTTCCTCTCCCTGCGCGCCGTCGACCTGCTCGCTAGGCGCGAGGATTTCTACGCCTACGTCGCCGGCTCTCTCGGCTCGCTCTTCCAGAACGCGCTCATATTATCCTTTCCCATCTTCGGGACCCTCCTCCTCATATCGGTGACCACCGGCCTCCTGTCCAAGGCAGCCCCCCAGATCAACCTCCTGTCCGAGGGCTTCCCCATATCGATACTCGTGGCCTTCGTCGTCATGGCCGCGGCAATGCCCTACATGATCGAGGCCTTCTCCGGGCTCATCGACGCGGGCTTCGAGTCGGTGGCGCGCATCGCGGCCGGGAGCGGGTGATGGCTGGGGCGGGCGAATCATCGCTTCGGCCGCGACGGCCCTCCGGCGACCTGGCCCACGTCCACCTGCAATGGTTCGCGCCCGAGGACGAGGGAAAGACCGAGGAACCGACCGAGTACAGGCTCAGGAAGGAGCGGGAGGAGGGCCGGGTACCCAAGAGTCCAGATCTCGTATCGGCCGTGGGGCTCCTCCTCTGCTCGGTAGCGCTTGCCATACTAGGTCCCTGGATGTTCGGTACGCTCCGGGGCATGACCCGATGGTTCCTCACGGTCTCCACCGAGCTCGATCCGGTCACGGAGTCGGGGCCCCTGGCCGACGCGTTCCTGTCGTACTTCTCGCGCCTCGTCCTGCCGCTGGCGGCCGTCGCCATGGTCGCGGGCGTCTTCGCCAACGTGCTCCAGACCGGCTTCCTCTTCACGACCAAGCCCCTGAAGCCGGACTTCAAGCGCGTCGTACCGCGCTTCGGCCAGTACTTCAAGCGTACGATATTCTCCGGAGAGGCCCTCTTCAACCTGGCCAAGTCGCTGTTCAAGGTCGCGGTGATAGGCATAGTGGCCTATATCAATATCATGGCGGAATTCCCCCGGCTCTCCCGCCTCTTCTCCTCGACCGTGTGGAATTCGGCCGTCTACCTCTCCGGCATCGTGATACGCATCGTCATCGAGGCGGCCATACTGCTCCTGGTACTCGCGATACCCGACTATATCTTCCAGCGCATCCAGTTCAAGAAGCGCCTCCGCATGACCAAGCAGGAGGTCAAGGAGGAGCGCAAGATGTTCGAGGGCGACCCCCTCGTCAAGGGACGCCTCCGCGAGCGCATGAGGGAGATCATGTCCAGGAACATGGCCGCCAACGTACCCAAGGCCGACGTGGTCGTCACCAACCCGACCCACTACGCCGTGGCCGTCGAGTACGATCCCCTGACCATGGCCGTCCCGACGGTAACGGCCAAGGGCGCCGACGAGATGGCCCTGCGCATACGGTCCATAGCCAAGGAGTCCGGCGTGCCGATCGTTGAGAACAGGCCCCTGGCTCGGGCGCTCTACGCCGACGTCGACGTCGGCGACGCCATACCCGAGGCCTACTACGAGGCCATATCGCGCCTCCTAGCCCACGTGGCCAAGATCGACGCCAGGGTCGCGGCCAAGTACGCGTCCATGGGCCGCTGAGCGCCGAGCCGCCAATCCGTACCGAATATACCCGCCGCCGGGGACCCGCGCGGTCGTTGTGGAAATCCCTTATTTAGGGTAGCATAGCCGGAGCGACATGGCCGATAACAGACGGGTATTGAAAGAAACGTTCACCACGAACCTCTCGGACTACACGGTGGCCATAGCCGCCGTCGCCGTGGTCATGATGATAGTCATACCCGTGCCGACCGTCCTCCTCGACCTGCTCATGTCGCTCAACCTGGCCATATCGCTCCTCATCCTGCTCCTCGTGCTGTCGACGCGCAAGGCGGTGGACTTCTCCATCTTCCCGACCATGCTGCTCGTGACCACGATCTTCGGCCTGGCGCTCAACATATCCTCGACGCGCCTCATCCTGACGCAGGGCAGCCGCTTCGACGGGCGCATCATCAAGGCCTTCAGCACCTTCGTCGTCGGCGCCAGCGGTACCGAGGGACTCGTCGTCGGCTTCATCATCTTCATCGTCATCATTGCCGTGCAGGCCATCGTCATCACCAAGGGCGCCACGCGCATAGCCGAGGTCGCCGCCCGCTTCACCCTCGACGGCATGCCCGCCAAGCAGATGGCCGTGGAATCTGAGTACAACTCCGGCGCCATCACCGAGGAGGAGGCGCGCAAGCGCAAGGACGACATCCAGCGCGAGGTCGACTTCTACGGGCAGATGGACGGCGCGAGCAAGTTCGTCTCCGGCAACGTGACCATAGGTATCTTCGTCAGCGTCATCAACCTCGTGGGCGGCTTCATCGTCGGCATGGTTCTGCACGACGAGTCCTTCGCCACGGCGCTCACCACCTATACCTCGCTCACGATAGGCGACGGCCTCGTGTCCCAGCTCCCGGCCCTCCTCGTCTCGGTCTCGACCGGCATCATCGTCACCAGGGCCAACAGCCAGGGCAGCTTCGGCAACGAGGTCACGACCCAGTTCACCCAGAACGCGCGCATCTACTGGATAGGCTCAGGCGTGCTCATCGCCATGGCCCTGCTGCCGGGCTTCCCCTGGTACGTACTCCTCCCGCTGGCCGCCGCCATGGCCTACCTGGCCTTCAACCTCTCCAAGAAGGCCGTGCTCGAGTCGGACAAGGCCAAGCTCAAGGCGGCCGAGGGCTCCGCCAAGAAGCCCGACTCCCACCAGGAGCTGTCCCCCGTCGTCCCGCTCGATCCCATAAGCCTGGAACTCGGCTACGGGCTCATACCCCTCGTCGACAAGGACAAGGGCGCCGAGCTCCTCGAGCGCGTCACGCGCATCCGCAAGGAGAGCGCCATAGACATGGGGCTCGTCGTGCCGCGCATACGCATCATCGACAACATGCGCCTGGAGCCGTCGGAGTACTGCTTCAAGATACGCGGGGTGGAGATAGGCCGCGGCGTCATACGCCTCGGCTACTACCTAGCCATCAACCCCGGAGGCGTCAGCGAGGAGATCCAGGGCGAGCGCGCCAAGGACCCCGCCTTCGGCCTGCCGGCGGTCTGGATAT
>CAZNNA010000198.1:0-6507 GCA_964573825.1 uncultured Treponemataceae bacterium | reverse complement strand
ATCATGTGCTCGCGGTATTCCTTGGTCCCTCGCACGTCGCTGATGGGAGAGACCGCGGCGAGCACCTTGGCCGCCGCTTCCTCGGGGCCGTCGCCCGGGCCTACGGAGTCGACGAGGACGGGCGTCGGGGCCGCCGAGCTGACGGCGAAGCGTCGCCGGCCGTCGAGCGTCGCCATGAGGACGCCTACGATACCGAGGTCGTGGCCGGCTATGCGCTTGAGCTTGAGGTATCGGCCTCGAGCGCCGGCCGACTCCGCGGGTACGGTGATTCGCTCGAGGAACTCGCCCCGGGCGAGCACGGTCTTCTTGACGCCGGCGAAGAAGGCAGAGAAGGGAACGGCCCTGGCGCCCGCGGCCGAGCGCAGTACCGCGCTCGCGCCGAGGCAGAGGAGGGCGGGGGCCATGTCCGAGCAGGGTGAGGCGTTGACCACGTTACCCGTAACCGTGGCCCGGTTGCGTACCTGGTGGCTCGCGAGCTCGCGGGCGCATTCGCAGAGTACAGGGTAGCGCTCCCTGACCTCCCGGGAGCGCAGGATATCGTTGACCGTCACGGCGGGCCCGAGCGATAGCCCGTCGTCGCCGGAGGCGAGCCTATCCGCTCCCGCGTAGCGCTTGACGTCAATGACTAGCCTGGGCCTCGCGATGCCGACCCTGATGCCGGGGATGAGGTCGGTGCCTCCCGCGAGCAGGCGGCAATCCGGGCCCTCGCCGTCTATGGTCGCGGTCAGTTCCGAGACCGTCCGCGGGGCGACGTACCTGAATTCGTATACCATCGTTCCTCGCCTTCCGAGATGCTTTGTAGCGGACACCCGATCCTGATGATAGGCAAGGCATGGACCGGCGGCGGATCGTCCTTTCAGTAAAAGCACCGATCCACGGCGGTGTCAATAAAAAGGTGGCGGCGCGCTTGAGCCGAAGCGTCTTTCGTGCGACAATCTACCCTACGATGGACTCGTTCCCTATCGATACCGACGGAGGCTCCAGCGTCGTCCTGGAGCTTATCTATCGCCTCAAGGTCAAGGACGTCATGCAGTCGGCCGTCGTCACGGCTGCTCCCCAGGCGACGCTCCGCGAGGTGCAGGCCCTGATGAGGGAGCGCGGCATAACCGGCGTACCCATAGTCGAGGGCGATCGGCTCGTCGGCATCGTCTCCATAGGCGATATCATAGAGGCGCTCGACGGGGGCTGGATCGGGGACCCGGCGGCCTCTCGCATGAGCGAGGCCGTCATAGTCCTCGAGGATGACATGCCGGTATCCTTCGCCGTGACGTACTTCAATCGCTACGGCTATCGCCGCTTCCCCGTGCTCGACAGGAACGCCTCGCTCGTGGGCATAGTGACGGCCGCCGACGTGCTCAGGGCCTTGCTCATAGAGATGAACCGCGAGGTGGAGCGGCTCGAGGAGGGACTCGAGCGGCGGGCCCGCGCCGAGGCCGCGCCGCCCCGGCGGGACGGCTTCGACCTGCGCTTCGCCAGCCGGCGCTTCGACTTCGAGGCCGCGGGCAAGGCCTCCGGCGAGCTCAAGAAGGCCCTGAAGGCCCTCGGGGTGGACTCCGCTTCCATACGGCGCGCCGCTATAGTCAGCTACGAGCTCGAGATGAACCAGGTCATACACTCGGAAGGCGGCATGATGGAGTTCACCGCCGCCGACGGGGCCGTGACCATAACGGCGCGCGACGAGGGGCCCGGCATAGCCGACCTCGAGGCGGCGCTGACCGAGGGCTTCTCCACGGCCAACGAGTGGATACGGTCCCTGGGCTTCGGGGCCGGGCTCGGGCTTCCGAACGCAAAGCGATCCTCCGACGATTTCCATATATCCTCAAAGCCGGGCGAGGGCACCGTCGTGCGAGCCGTCGTCCGTTTCCAGGAGAAAGCATGAAGGTATCTGACTTAGGCGGCGTCTTCGGCTTCGAGGCCGTGCATTCGGCCTCCGGCGACGCGGCTATCACCGACGGCTATACCTCGGATCTATTATCCGACGTCATGGCCAAGGCGAGCGACGACTCGGTCCTCGTCACCATCCAGGCGCATAAGAACAGCGTGGCCGTGGCCTCGCTCGTGGGCATACGGGCCATAGTGATCTGTAACGCGCGTCCCGTGCCGGCCGACATGATAGACGCCGCCGCGGCGGAGGACATCGCGATCTACCGGACCGATAAGACGCAATTCGAGGTGTCGGGCCTAGTCTACGCGGCCCTCCGGGGCTGAGCCCCGATCCGTGATCGTAGCCTGCGACTTCCATAACCATTCCTGCCTGTCGCCCTGCGGTAGCCTCGAGCAGTCTCCCGCGGTCCTCGCGCGCCTGGCCCGGGAGCGCGGGCTAGGGCTGGTCGCGCTGACCGACCATAACAGCGCGCTCAACGCGCCGGCCTTCGAGGCCTGCGCCCGCCGCCAGGGGCTGCGCGCCCTCTTCGGCATAGAGGCGACGAGCGCCGAGGAGGTACACGTCCTATGCCTCTTCGCCGAACCCGCCGCGGCGCTCGACTTCGGCGCCTACCTGGCCGGCCTCCTGCCGCGCCTGCCCTACGACCCGGCGCTGCTCGGCGACCAGGTAGTCGTGGACGCCGACGAGAACGTCGTCGACCTACCCGACCACTACTTCGGGGCGGCCCTGGAGCTCGGCTACGGAGAGCTCTGCGACGCCGCCGGCGAGCGCGGCGCCCTGGTCGTGCCGGCGCACATCGACCGCCCCATGTTCAGCGCCATGTCCCAGCTCGGTTTCCTGCCCGATGGCCCCTACGCCGCGGTCGAGGCCGTCCGACCCCTTGGGCCCGAGGTCTCTCGCGGCTATACGGTTATCACGGGCTCCGACGCCCACTATCCCGAGCACGTGGCCAGGAGGCCTTTCGGCCTTTCGTTGCCAGACGACTGGGGCCAGGCCTGGGATGGAGGCGGCTTCGTTAACCTCGATTCCGTGCGAGAGGCCCTCGCCGCCGGCCTCGTCTCTCGGCGCCCGTGAGACCGTCGCTCGGGCTGGCGGGCCGAACCCGGCGCCTCGCGTTTCCCGCGATCGCCCTGGCGGCGCTCTGCGCGCGCGCCTGGGCGCAGGGCCCCGGGCCCGCCGTCCCCGTCCTAGCGCTCAGGGACGCGCCTGTCTCCGCGCTCCGATACCTGCGCGTCCGCGTCGCCGCCGCTCCGGAGGAGCCCGTCCCCTCCTGGCCCGTCCTACCGCCAGGGCGTTTCTCTCCCTTGCCCGCGGCCGCTCCGGGCGGCCTCGGCGCGGCCCTAGCCGGCGAGCCCTTCTCCGGGGAGGAGGCGTGGGTGGCAGTGCCGCTCCGTAACGATGGCGATGAGCGGTCCTGGGCCGTCGCTGGCCAGGGCTCGGGCTTCAGGCCTCGGGCCCTGGTCGTAGCGTCGGAGGACGGCTCGCGACTCGCGTACGACGGCCAGGAGCTCGAGGCGATACGCATACCGTCGCGCTTTACCGACGTCGCCGCCTACCGCGTGACCCTGCCGCCGAGGAACGCGGCCGTCCTCTACCTGCGCCTCGAGGGCGGCGCTCCCCTCGGGCCCGGCCTCTCGCTCCGGCCGCTAACCCGGTTCGTCGGGACGGCCCTACGCCTCGGCGGCGTGGTCGATGCCCTCCTGGGCTTCTCCCTGGCGGCCTGCCTCGTGTTCTCCATACTCTCCCTCGGCTCGGCTCGGCCCGCGGCCCGAGGAACCGGCCGTTTGCCCGCGTCGCTCGAGGGCCTCGCGTTCCCCGCGCTCGCCGGGCTAGCCCTGGTAGCCGGGCGGAACGGCGGCGCCCAATCGGCGCTGCTAGCCGGCGACGGGCGCCTGCGATACTGGCTGTCCTTGGGGCTGGCCTTGGCGGCGGCGGGCCTGGAGGCGCGGAGGGCCGTCGCGTCCAGGAACCCCGGGGAACGGCGGAACGCCTTGGCCTGGCGAGCGCTCGCCGTCGGCGCTTCCGGCCTCGCGGCCCTCTCTCCCCTCTCCCCGGCCTTGTCCTTCGTCCTTCCGGCCCATATCTGCCTGCTCATGGTCGGCGCGGCCGTATCGGAGGCCCTACGCGTGGCGGCGGCCTCGCGGCGTAGCGTCGCGGAGGCCGCGCGCGAGGCCTCCAGGCTGACCATCGAGGCCGACGGGGCCAGGGACCTCGCCCTGGTGACGGCCGCGTCGCTGCGCGCTCCCCTGGCCGGCCTCGCCGGAATGCTCGAGGATCTCGACGCGGTCGTCGCCGATAACCCCGCCCTTACCATGGCCGCGCGATCGGACCTAGCCTTGGCGAGGGCCGAGGCGGCGCGGCTCGACCTGCTCGTCGCCAATATCATCGAGTACTCGGGCCTCGGTCCTTCCGACCTCTCCATCGAGGAGCTCGACCTAGCCGCCGTAGCCCGCTCCGCCGCCGCCCTGGCTCGCGTCGCCCTGGCGGGCCGAGGCGTTCGGCTGGAGGTCGATCCGCCCGTCCTCGAGCTGCGGAGCGATCCCGCGCTCATTCACCGCCTGCTCTATACCGCGCTCTGCCGCGCCGCTCGCGCCGAGGGCGCGGGGAGCGTGAGGACCGAGGCCCGTTCCGACGAGAGCCTCGTCGCCCTGAGCGTCGTGGATGACGGGATGCCGCCCGGATCGGGGACCGCGGCCCTCGAGCTGGCGGTCATATCCCGCATAGCCGATAGGCTCGGCGGGCATGCCTCCTATAGGCGGGACGGGAACCGGGGCTATTGCGACATCGTGCTGCCGCGAGCCCTGGAAGGCATGGCCCGGGGCGCCCGGGACGACGGCGAGGCCGGCGTCCGAGGGCCGGCTCGCCCGCCGGAGGACTATCCGGACCCGCTCGCGGACGGGACCGGTACGGGGCAGGCCTCCCGGATAGCCGCGTCGCCTGGAGAGGCGCGGGCCGCCGGTCGAGTCCTCCTTGCCGGCAACGAACCCGTCGCCCTGCTCGCGATCAGGCGCCGCCTCGAGGCCGCCGGATGGGCGGTGGACATGACCGTCTCGGCCGTCGAGGCCCTCGAGCGCGCCCTGGGTCCAGCGGCCTACGATGCCGTCATCATCGACTCCTCCATGCCCGACCTGAGCGGCTTCGCGTTCTGCGAGTCCCTCAGGGCGGCCAAGGGCGGGGAGTCCCTGCCCGTGATACTCCTCACAGAGGCGGGGCGTCCCGACGAGATAGAGGCCGCCTTCAAGGCGGGCGCGAGCGATTACGTCTCGCGGCCGGCCTCCGGCGCGGAGCTCGCCGCCAGGGTCGGGACCCACGCCCGGCTCGCCGCCAGCGCCCGGCGCGAACTGTCCCAGGCCGCCCGCATGGCGGAATTCGATAAGTACCGTACCCTCGCGACCCTCTCCGCCGGCGTGGCCCACGAGATACACACGCCTAATAACGCGGTGCTGCGAAACGTCCCGGTGCTCCGGGAGGTATGGGAGGCGCTGGAGCCCGCCCTGGGGCGGATCAACCGGGAGGAAGGCGGGTTCTCGGTTCGAGGCTTCGATTACGATGACCTCAGGAGGGAGATCCCCGAGATGCTCAACGATCTCTACCTCGGGGCCCAGGATATCAAGCGCATCGTCGAGGGGCTCAAGGACTACGCGCGGACGCCCTCGGGAGCGAGCGCCGCCTCGCCCATCGCCGTGAACGAGACGATGCGCTACGCGGCCAGGCTCCTCCGGCATTCCATAGCCGTCGGCACGGAACGCTTCGTCCTGGAGCTCGACGAGGCCCTGCCTTCGGTACGCGTCGACCGACTCAAGCTGACCCAGGTCATCGTTAACCTTATGGAAAACGCCATCCAGGCTCTCCCCGAGGCTCGGGGCTCGGTCGTCGCGCGGAGCCGGGGGGATACGGGGCCGGGCGGGCGCCGGGAGGTGGTCGTAGAGATCATCGATGACGGCGTCGGCATGCCGCCCGAGATCCTCGGTTCCGTCTTCGACCCGTTCTTCACGACCAAGCGGGAGCGCGGCGGGACAGGCCTCGGCCTGGCGGTCTCCTCGGGTATAGTCCAGGAGGCGGGCGGCTCGATACAATTACGCTCCGAGCCGGGGCGCGGCACGACGGCCGTAGTGAGGCTGCCCGCCGCCGAGCCGGAGCGGGGCGACGGGGAGGCCGTGCATGGAGGATAAGCGGGGAACGATACTGGTCGTCGATGACGACGTCGGCGTGCTCCGCAGGCTCGAGCGGGTACTCCGTTTCGAGGGGTATCGGGACGTCGTGCTCTGCGAGCGCGCCGGCGAGGCCTGGAAGGCGCTCGAGACAGCGCGCCCCCTGGCCATGGTACTCGACCTGCTCATGCCCGGTGAGGACGGCTACGCCGTGCTCGAGCGCATGCGGGCCGAGCGGCCCGAGGTCCCGGTCATCGTCGCCACCGCCATAGACGACCTCGAGGCCGTCGTGCGCTGCATGAAGGCGGGAGCCTTCGACTACGTTCCTAAGAGCGCCGAGACCTCCCGCCTGGTAGCCAGCCTGGAGCACGCCACCACGATAGGACGCCTGCTCGAGGATAACAAGGCGCTCCGCGACAGCCTCCTCTCGAACGAAGGCTACTGCGTACCCTGCTTCGAAGCCATCGTGAC
>CAZNNA010000197.1:0-6519 GCA_964573825.1 uncultured Treponemataceae bacterium | reverse complement strand
CTCGCGGCGAGCGAGAAGGTACCCGAAAGCACTTCGCCTTGTCAACGATTATTTTCAAGAATTCGCAAAGATTTTCAACTCTTTGCGCGCTTATCCAATAGTACGCCGACGCCTTCGGCAAAACCGTAGCCGAATGGCTTAGAAGCAACAAATTCGGGCGGATTCTTCAATATAGAAACATACTGACGTACATTCGCCACACCGCACGAAAGCGGATAATGGCGAAACATCGGCTCGTCGTTAGGAGAATCCCCAAAATAGATCACCGAGGACAGGTCTCGTATCGGCTCATAGCCGAGGCGACTTGAGAGGAAAAGCTCGGCCATGGATAGCTTATCGTACTCGCCGTACCAGGCGTTGACGTGTATGGAGCTCACCTTGGCTACGGCCCCGCGATCCTCGCAGAACTCCTTTACGCGTACCGCCAGGTCGAGTCCTAGCCTGGGTTCCTCCTCGGCGAAGTCCAGGGCCACGTCGAAGATGCGGTAGGCCTGGTCCTTGGCTATGCGCAGGCCGGGAAAGGCCTCGAGGGCCTCGGAGCCCAGGGAGGACAGCCGCGTCCGAACCGACGCCGGGTCGGGAGCGGCCGGGTGGTAGAGCCGCTCGAGCCTATCGCCGTCCATATAGAAGGCGAAGGCGCCGTTCTCCCCGACCACGCCGGCCACGGGCCACTGTCGCGCGATGAGATCGCACCAGCCGGCGGGCCGACCGGTTACCGGGATAGCGGCTAGGCCGGCCGAGCGCAAGGCCCAGAGCGCGTCGTAGGATTCCCTTAGGAGAAGGCCGTCCTCGGTTATGGTGTCGTCTATGTCGAAGAGGACGTAGCGGACGACCCCGGCGACATCGGCCGGGAGCGAGGCGATGGGCTTCATGGACGGCTAGCGCTTAGCGGCGCGAAGCTTGCGGAACTGGATGACGTAGTCGACGAACGAGCCGACCGATAGCGCCGCCGCGATGCCGTAGAGAGCCAGGACGGCGACTCCGAGGCCCGCGTGGGCCGCAGGCCACCAGCCCAGTGCCATGAGGCTCCAGAGAACGAGCGAAGCCGCCCCAGCCAGCATGTAGAAGACGGCCTTGGTCTTGCCGCCCTTGCGAGCGCCCATGGCCACGCCCATCTCCGCCATGAGCTGCCTAAGGAAGAGCTGGGAGAACTCCCGGTATATGATTATAAGGAAGATCCAGAGCGGCATGATGTCCACCGCCACGAAGCAGACGAAGTACGTGAGTCGCGCGAAGACGTCGGCGAAGGGGTCGAAGAGCTTACCGAAGGCGCTGACCGTCTTCATGGCCCTGGCGGCCATGCCGTCCAGGAGGTCCGACAGCTCGATGAGCGCGAAGAGCGCCCAGAGCACGGCCACCTGGGGAGCGGCTCCGAGGACGGAACCCCACATGAAAACGACAAAGAAAAGCGGCGCCATGACGAGGCGACTCGCGGTCAGCTTATCGGCTAAATTCATGCGGGGAGTATGTCTATTTGACATCGCCACTGTCAAGTTGTATCATCCTGCAAGGACGAGGCATGCTCCCAAACGATACGACCCAACGCGCCCGACGGCTCGATACGCTCGGCTCAAGCTTCCTAGCCGTGATCCTCGCCTTCCAGTGCGTCCAGGCAGCCATCTTCCTAGCCTACGCCCTGCCCTTCGGCTTCCTGGCGGAGTATGCGCCGCCCTTCGCCCTCTGCTCCGTAGCCTTCCACGCCCTCATCCTGGCCATGCTGTTCCTCTTCAAGGCCGATTTCGTCATCGAGCCGAGCGGCAGGCGCCTCGACCGGGTGAACCCTGCCAACGCCATAACGCTCTTCCGCGTCAGCACCCTGCCCACCATACTCTTCGTCATCATCGCGAGCAGGGGCTACGGCGTTCGCTACTCGCTCATCGCGCTCGTGGCGGTAGTCTTCGCCACCGACTTCCTCGACGGCTACGTCTCGCGCCGCAACAAGGAGACGACACGCGTCGGCAAGATGATGGACTCCGCCAGCGACTACTCGCTCCTGTTTGTCATAACGATAGTATTTTATTATTTTGGCATCATACCTGCTTGGTTCCTGGGTCTTCTCGTCGCGAGGCTCTCGGGCCAGGTCGGCATGGTCATCGTCGTCCTAGCCGTCAAGAAGCGCGTCACGCCAAGGACGTCCTTCCTAGGCAAGGCTACCGTGGCCTCGACCATGACGCTCTACGCCATCGAGCTGCTGCGCTTCGTGACCGACCTAGCGCCGGCCTTCTACGCCGCGCTCGAGTACGCGGTTGGAGCGTTGGTCGCCCTGTCCATCGTCGACAAGGCGCTGATCATGGCTCGGGAGCTACGAGCGCCCGCGGGCGACGAGGCGACGGACAGTAGGCTCAAGCCCTGAAGATTGGAGTTATGTATGGCTATGATTAAGAGCGCCCTCGAGATAGCCCTCGAGCGAACGAAGGACCTGAAGGTCGACCCGGCCGCCGTTGCCGCAGCGGAGGCAAGGCAGGAAGGCAAGCGCCTCGCCGGCGAGTACCTGGCCGCCCCCGCCGAGGTCGACCTGGCCAAGCGCCTGGCCGCCGTGGCCAAGGACAGGCGGGCCAAGGCCAAGGAAGGCGCCTTCGAGGTTCTCGCCTCGCGCCTCCAGCTGCCGACGAGCGTGTCGGCCGACCTCAAGGCCGAGCTCGAGACCGTGGGCGCGGGCATCAAGGCCCTCGACTCCGCCCTCTTCGGAGACAAGCGCATCCAGGCCATCTTCGACCAGCTGGAAGGCTTCATGACGCGCTACCTCGACGACGCCAAGCGCGTCGAGGAGGCCATTCGCAAGCAGTACGCTCCGAGGCTCAAGCAGAAGGAACAGGAGATGTCCGCGCGCATGGGCCGTCCCGTACGCGTCGACCCTATGCAGGATCCCGACTTCGCGGCCTTCTACAAGCAGAACGTGGGGCAGATGCGCGACCAGTACCAGGCGGCCCTCGACGAGGCCAAGTCGCAGCTCGCCGCCATCTGCGGCGTCCGCAAGGAAGACTAGCGGCGCGACCCGAGGCGTATGGCGAGCAGGGCGATGTCGCTCGGCCTGACCCCGGGAATCCGGGAGGCCTGCCCGAGCGACAGGGGCCTGGCCGCCGATAGCTTCTCTACCGATTCGGACGAGAGCCCGGGCACGGCCCGGTAATCGTAATCGGGAGGCAGGCGGGCCGCGTCGAGCTTCCCCAGGCGCGCCGACAGCCGCTCCTCCTTGGCCACGTAACCCTCGTAGCGCAGGTCCAGCACCACGCCCTCCACCCAGTCGGCCGGATAGGCTCCCAGCCGGGGCTCTATGGCCTCCACGTCCATCTCCGCTATGCGAGGGTCGCGCAGCGCCCGCGACAGGTCCTCGCCGACGTGCGGCGCGAAGGCGGCATCCCAGGCGGAGTCCTCCCGCTCGATGCGCCTGGCGCGCAGGAGCTCGCGCACGGCGTCCATGGCCTCCATCTTGCGGGCGAAGCGCTCGGCGCGCTCGGGGGTCGCGAGCCCGACGCGTAGCCCGAGCGGGGTCAGGCGGCGGTCGGCCGTATCGTGGCGTAGCGCCAGGCGGCGCTCGGCCCGGCTCGTGAACATGCGGTACGGCTCCTTGGCCCCGAGCGTCACGAGGTCGTCGATGAGCACGCCGATGTAGGCCTCGGAGCGGGACAGGACGAGCGGCGGCTCCCCGGACAGCGACAGGGCCGCGTTGATGCCGGCCACGATGCCCTGGGCCGCGGCCTCCTCGTAGCCGGAGCTTCCGTTGGTCTGGCCAGCCAGGTACAGGCCGGCCATGCGCTTGGACTCGAGGCTGGCGTACAGGTCGACGGGATCGACGTAGTCGTACTCCACAGCGTAACCGGGGCGCACCAGGTAGGCCGCCTCGAAGCCGGGCATCGTCTTGATGAAGGCGTCCTGGACCTCCTCCGGCAGCGACGAGGAGAGACCGTTCAGGTACAGCTCGTCGGTGTAGAGCCCCTCGGGCTCCACGAAGATCTGGTGCCTGTCGCGGTCCGGGAACTTGACGACCTTGTCCTCGATGCTCGGGCAGTAGCGCGGGCCCTTGCCGGTGATGTCGCCGGAGAAGAGCGGCGAGCGCCCGATGTTGGCCCTGATTATGCCGTGCGTGCGCTCGTTCGTGTAGGTGATGTGGCAGGGAAGCTCGGGGCCCGAGGCCGCGTCGTTCATGAAGGAGAAGGGACGCCTATCGGTGTCGCCCGGCTGGGGCTCGAGGGCCCCGAGGTCGACGCTCGAGGCCTTGACGCGGGCCGGGGTGCCCGTCTTCATGCGGCCGACGGGGAAGCCAGCCGCGCGGAGCCAGCCGCCGAGCCCGAGGGCCGCCGGCTCTCCCAGGCGCCCGTCCGGCGAGCGGTACTCGCCTATGAAGATGCGCCCTTCCATGAACGTTCCCGAGGCTATGACGACGGCGCGCGCGCCTATCCCGTGTCCGCGGGCCGTGATCACGCCCCGCGCGCGCCCGGCGGGCCGCCCCGCCTCCTCATCGGCCAGGAGGCCGACGACCGTATCCATGAGTATGCGCAGGCCGGGCTGCGCCTCGAGGACGGCCCGGGCCGCCGCGGCGTAGGCGGCCTTATCGGCCTGGGCCCGCGGCGCCTGGACGGCCGGGCCCCGGGAGCGGTTGAGCAGGCGATACTGTATGGTCGTCCGGTCGACGAGGAGGCCCATCTGGCCGCCCAGGGCGTCTATCTCGCGGACGAGATTACCCTTGGATAGCCCCCCGATGGCGGGATTGCAGGAGAGGCGGCCTATGGTATCGGGGTTCTGGGTGACGAGCAGGACCTGGCGGCCGAGCCTGGCCGCCGCTAAGGCCGCCTCTATGCCGGCGTGACCGCCGCCTACCACGATGACGTCGTAATCCATCTATTTTCCTACGCAGAAACCGGAGAAGAGTGCGTCGAGGACGTCCTCGCTCGTGGTCTCGCCGGTGATCTCGCCCAGGGACTCGAGGGCCGCGGCCACGTCCACGGCGGCCATGTCCGCGGGCTCCCCCGAGCGGAGGGCCTCGAGGGCCTCGGACAGGCAGGAGGCGGCGCTCTCGAGCGCGTCGCGGTGCCGAGCGCTGCCTATGCGCGTCATGGGTTCGATTCGTGCCATAGGCTCGAGGGGCGCCGCCGAGCCGGGCTGGCCCGCGGCCGCTGCGCCGAGCGTGGCAGAGCCGAGCGTGGCAGAGCCGAGCGCGGCAGAGCCAAGCACCGCGGCGCGCACGGCCGCGACGAGCTCAGCCTCGCCCCGGCCGGTGGCAGCCGAGAGGCCGAGCCAGCCGGCGGGAACCTCCCTGGCGCCGGGCGCGTCGACCTTGTTCCAGGCCCGCACGGCGAGCGGGTGGGCGGCCAGGAAGTCGTCGTCCGCCGGATCGAGCCCGGCTACGGCGTCGACCACGTAGACGACGACGTCCGCGCCGCCGGCCACGAGGCGCGAGCGACGGACGCCCTCGGCCTCGATCGGGTCGTCGCTCTGGCGTACGCCGGCGGTGTCGACCACGGTGACGGGCAGGCCCCCGAGGTCGAGCTCGGCCTCGAGATAGTCCCGGGTGGTACCGGGCGCAGGGGAGACTATGGCGCGCTCTTCCTTTAGCAGGCGATTGAAGAGAGACGACTTGCCGGCGTTGGTGCGCCCGGCGAGGGCTACGACGGCGCCGTCGCGGAGCGCGCGGCCCACGGCATAGCTAGAGGCCAGGCGAAGGCAGGCCTCGCGGGCTCCCTCTACTTCCGCGCGGAGCGAGCCGAGCTCGGAGGCCTCGTCGGCCGGCGCCTCGTCCTCGCCGTAGTCCAGCCGGAGCGCCAGGGCCGCCGCGGCGCGCAGGAGGCGATCCCTGACGGCAGAGAGCTCGCGCGAGAGGCCGCCCGAGAGGCGCGAGAAGGCGTCGGCCCGGGCCTCGGAGGTACGGGCGGCCACGAGCTCGCCGACGGCCTCGGCCTTGGCTAGGTCCATCTTGCCGTTGTAGAAGGCCCGGAAGGTGAACTCGCCGGGCAACGCCCGCCTGAAGCCGCGGGCGTCGAGGGCGGCGATGACGGCCTCGACCGTGGCGACTCCGCCGTGGCACAGGAGGTCTACGCCGTCCTGGCCGGTGTAGCTCGCGGGCGCCCGCGAGACGAGCGCGACGACCTCGTCGACCGCCCGCCCGTCCGCCGCGAGGACGCGGCCGTAGGCCGCGCTGAAGCCGGGCAATCCCCTGAGTACGTCGGGCCGCGAGAAGGCCCCCGCGAGGCGCTCCACGCAGCCGGGCCCGGCGAGCCGGATGACGGCCCGGGCGCCCTGGCCCCGGGGCGTGGCGAGCGCGGCAATGTCGCTATCGGTATCGAGGTATGCGCGGGACATCGTCCAAACGATAGCGCGCGCGCCCGCCCGTTAGCAAGCCCCAAGGAATTCGTATGAAGAATAGTTGCCATTCCTTGACGCACTATTTTTTTATTGATATTATCATATCGATAAAAGAAACCTATACAGCGCCTAGTACAGCGCGCATTCGATAGGAGGACACTATGGCCGTTATGGGATTCTCGATTCCGCGCGACATCGTCTACGGCGAGAACGCGCTCG
>CAZNNA010000196.1:0-6599 GCA_964573825.1 uncultured Treponemataceae bacterium | reverse complement strand
AGATCGGCGACCGCCTGCAGACGGTCCTGGCCACGTCGAGCTTGGCCGACTGCACGGTGGAACCGGGAATGACGAAGCCCGCGAGCGGCACCTCGGCCTCGAGGCCCTCGACGTAGCCGGCCAGCCTGGCCTCGTCGCCGCCCGTCACGGGACGAGAGAACGAGCCCGAGCGCGTAGCCAGCTCGCCGGCCACCCGGTACAGGTCGCGCTGGATCTCCTCGGCCATGCGCCGCGTATCGTCGCGCTTGAGCCAGTGCTTGGCCTCACCCAGTACCGAATCGAGCTCGTCCACGGTGCCGTAGGCCTCGACGCGCGGATCGTCCTTGCGGACGCGCTCTCCCGACCATAGGCCGGTCAGCCCGTCGTCCCCGGTCCTGGTTACTATGCTCATGGCTTCCCCCCGTTCCGTCTTTCCTAGCGCCCGGTAATCGATAATACTTACGGAAGCGCCGTTTCGTAAACCATGCTAGAATAGGCCTTAGGCTATTCGATAAGCATGTAAAGCGATTCCATCGATAGGACACCAGGGATGACTGACGAGGAGAGGCGAGAGGTAGACGAGGCTAACGCGTCCGCGTGGTCCAAGACCATCCTGAGGCCTAGCCAGGCGCTCGAGGAGGCCCGGTCGGCCCTGGCCAGGGCGGAGGCGTGCGGATACGAGAAAGGCCAGGCCGATGCCCAGCTCAACGTGGGCTGGGCTTCCTACTATACCTCGATGCTACCCGACGCGTTCAGCGCCTTCTCCGAGGCCCTGCAGCGTTACGAGCGGCTCGGCGACACGCTCGGCCTCTGCAAGACCCATAACGCCTTCGGCGTCTACAATCACTCGCTCTTCCTCCTCGACAAGGCCATAGAGCGCTATACCGAGAGCCTGCGCATAGCCCGGGAGAACGGGCACGAGGAACGGGAACTCGTCGCCATGGCTAACCTCGGGGAGGTCTGCCTGGAGCTCGGCAACCCCCAGGAAGCGCTCAGTTACCTCATGCCCGCCTATGACAGGATCATGTCCGGGCTCGGCCGAGCCGATACCCCCGACTGCCTGCGCAATATCGGGCAGTGCTTCCTGGCCATGGATAACCTGACCATGGCCGCCGAGTTCACCCGGCGGGCCTACGAGGTCGCGGCCGAGGCCGACGATTCCATGCAGGCCGCCGACTGCCTGGAGACGCTGGCGGGGGTGGCCATAGCCCTCGGCGCCCCGGAGGAGGCCGAGCGCAACGTCGAGCGAGGCCTACGGCTGGCTCGCCAGACGGGCAACCGCATACAGGAGGCCGGGCTCCTCATCGCCCGCGCGACGGCCTATAACGAGCGAGGCCAGAGCGCGGAGGCGCTCGGGACGCTCGGGGAGGCGGTAGCGCTCTGCGGCGATATTAAGCTCAAGGGCAAGCTGCCCAAGGCCCACGAGCAGATGTCCAGGGCCTACGCCGCCATGGGCGATTACGAGAAGGCCTTGGAGTACTACCGTCGCTTCGCCGACTTCAGGGCCCAGGTACAGCACGAGGAGACGGCCAACAAGCTGCGCAACGTGCGCTACGAGGCCGAGGTGGAGCGCGCCAGGCAATCGGCGGAGATCTACAGGCTCCGCAACATAGACCTCAAGGAGAAATCCGACGAGCTCTCGGACACGAACCGCAGGCTCACGTCCATCTCGACCATAGGCAGGCTCGTCACCGCGAGCCTGGACTTCGGCACCGTCGTCCAGACGGTCTACGACAACCTGTCGCCCCTGCTCTCGATGGACATGTTCGGCATAGCCCTGTACGACGAGGCCCGCGGGCAGCTGGTCTATCGGCGCTACTTCGAGGACGGGGTACGCAAGAGCGACTGGCGCATATCCATGGACTCGCCCTCGAGCTTCGCGGCCTGGGCCTATAGGAACCGCAGGCCGGTACTCATAGCCGACAAGGAGGCGGAGTACCAGCGCTACCTCTCGAGGCCGTCTACGTCCAAGGGTAAGCCCTGCGACTCCATTGTCTGCATGCCGCTCTCCATAGAGGACAGGTCCATTGGCGTCATGACGGTCCAGAGCTACCGGAAGGCCGCCTACGAACCGCGCACCCTAGCCTTCCTCGAGGCCCTGGCGCCCTTCGTGGCCATTGCGATAGAGAATTCCCTCATCCACGACAGGCTCGAGGACCTGAACCGGGCCCTGTCGGACGAGAAGCGCAGGCTCGAGCGCGCCACCCTTAAGATCAGCCACCTGGCCAACCACGACACCCTGACGAGCCTCCCCAACCGGCGGCTCCTCTTCGAGCTGACCGCCAAGGCCCTGGAATCCGCCAAGCGCTCCGGCGGCAAGATAGGCGTCATGTTCATCGACCTGGACGACTTCAAGCCCATCAACGACGAGTACGGGCACGCCGCCGGCGATAGCGCCCTCGTCGCCATGGCCGAGCGGCTCCGAGGCCTCATGCGCGCCTCGGATATCGTAGCCAGGATAGGCGGCGACGAGTTCGTCGCCGTGGTGACCAACGCGCGCTCCCTGGCGGACATAGAGAAGGTGGCCCGCAAGGTCATCGAGGAATGCGCCAGGCCCCTGCCCTTCTCTGGCGGATCCCGCCCCGTGGGTCTCTCCATGGGCGTGTCGGTCTTCCCCGAAGACGGCGAGTCGGTCGAGGATCTCATAAACCGAGCGGACGCCGCCATGTACGGGGTCAAGCACGGCCGGAAGCACGCCTTCGCCTTCGCCGGGCCGCGGGAGGGCCTCGCCGAGGGCCGACGGGTCATCGATTGACACTGCACTACCCCCGTGTTATGTTTTTCCGCGCTTTCCGTCGACCGGGCCTCCGCTCGCGAGAGGTCCGGATGCGCGTTGCCCCTGGCGGTTAGCATCTCTTCAAGAGCAGGAAGGTTTCGATGGCATCCAGCAATGGCAAGCACGTCAGGCCCGAAACGAGCGATAAGCGCCGTCGAGGCAATTCTTTCGTCTACATAGGTACGATAGTCATACTCATCATAACAGTCATAGCCTTCGTCTTCGTTCCCGCCCTCGGCGGCGCGGACTCCGGCGACGACTTCACCTTCGGCTCGTGGAACGGCAAGCCCATATCCTTCGTGCACGGCGGCTACTTCGCCACGCAGGTCCAGGAGGTCAAGGCGCAGTTCGAGAGCCAGGGCTACAAGGACCAGGGCGACAAGGACTTCGCCCGGGCCGTCTGGCGCCGCGCCTTCGATAACACCGCCATCCACCTGGCCTTGCTCGACTACGCCAAGGATTCGGGCATAGCCGTGAGCGACTCCTTCCTCGACGCGCGCATGCTCGAGCACCCGGCCTTCATGGACGGAGGCGCCTTCTCCAAGCGCCGCTTCCGCGAGATGTCCAATACCGAGAAGCTCGCCATCCGCGACGGCATAGAGGCCGACACGCTCAAGGGGCGCTACGCCAACGACGCCGTCTCCTACCTGGTGAGCAAGGCCGAGATGGCCGCCGTCATGGACATAGCCAAGACCAGGCGCTCCATCGACTACGTGGCCGTCCCCGTCTCCGCCTATCCCATGGAAGAGCTCAAGGCCTACGCCGCGGCCAATCCCGCCCTCTTCAGGCGAGCCTCCCTCTCGCAGATAACCGTCCCGTCCTCCCGCAAGGATGCGGAGCAGGTGCTCGAGCGCGTCCGCTCCGGAGCCATGACCTTCGAGGAGGCGGCCAAGAACCACTCCAAGGACGTCTATACGGCCAAGGGCGGCTCCATGGGCCAGAAGTACGCCTGGGAGCTTCGCACCGAGCTCAAGACCCCCGACGACATGACGGCCGTGCTCGCGCTGGCCCAGGGAGAGCTCTCCCCGGTCTACGAGACCTACGGCGGTTCCTGGGCCTTCTACCGCGTCGACGCGGCGGCCTCCGAGGCCGATCCGGCCTCGTCCGAGCTACCGGCCGCGGTATCCCGCTACCTGTCCCGCTACGAGCGGGGACTCCTCGAGGACTGGGCCATGGCCGAGGCGGGCCGCTTCGCCGCCAAGGCCAAGGGAGACTTCGCCGCCGCCGCGACCGCGGCGGGCCTGACCGTCAGGTCGACCGAGCCCTTCCCCGTCAACTACGGTAAGGCGCTGTCCATACAGAACTACTCGCTCCTCGGCGCCATCCAGGCGAGCGACAAGCCGGAGCTCGCGGCGGCCGATCGCAGCGAGCGCTTCCTCGAGGCGGTCTTCTCGCTCGGGGCGGGCCAGGTCTCCGAGCCTATCATGCTCAACGGCAACGCCCTCGTGCTACGCGTCAAGGAGATAGTCACCGTGGACGCCGAGAGCCTCGGGCTCCTCCAGAACTACTACCCGACCCTGGCTACCCAGGATGCCTCTCGAGCCGTGGCCTCTGCCATACTCGACAGCCCCCAGCTCAAGGACAACTTCCAGGCCGTCTTCGCGCGGACCTATGAGTAGGCCCACCGGAGCCCGATGAGCGCCGACGGTCCCCTGCTCGTCGATACGGGCAGGGGCTATTCTTTAAAATACGGGGACCGCTGGCTGTACTCGAGCCGCGACCCCCTAGCCGCCCCCCTCCGCGCCGCGCGAGAGGCTCGCGTACTACCCGAGACGCTCTACCTCGTACCGTCCCCCTGCCTGGGCCACGGCCTAGCCGAGCTGCTCGCCGTCCTGCCCCCCTCGAGCGCCGTCCTCGGGCTCGAGGCCGACCCCGCCCTGGCGAGCCTCGCCGGCGAGCGCGCCGCCGGGCTCACCGGCCCGGATGCCGCCAGGCTTCGGGACTTCGGCCCCTACCGACCCGCCGAGGCCGTGCGGGCCTACCGAACCCTCGAGGCGCGTACGGGACTGCGCTTCAGGCGCTGCGTCGAGGTTCGGCTATCCGCTGGCCGCGCCTTGGCTCCCCGCGCCTATGACGACGCTCTCCGGGCCGTCGAGGACGATATTTCCCTACGCTTCCGCAACCGCCTCTCGCTCGTACGCATGGGTAGGCTCTGGACCCGCAACGCCATAGCCAACCTGGCGGGCATGGACTGGGATGCGGTGGCGCCGATCCGCTCGGGCGGGCGTCCCGTCGTCGTCTGCGGCGCCGGCCCGTCGCTGGATGCGGCCATGCCGGCGCTCAGGGCGCGTCGCGACGAAATCTTCATCCTAGCCTGCGACACCGCCTCGGGGGCGCTGGCCTCGGCGGGAGCGCTTCCCCACGCGATCGTCTGCCTCGAGGCCCAGGTATACAATAGCGCCGATTTCATCCCTCTCGGGAGGGCTCCCGTACCCGCCGTCGTCGACCTGAGCGCCCACCCGAGCGCCTTCCGCTGCCTGGCCGGCCCCAAGGCCGTCAGCCTGAGCGAGTGGACGGACAGCCGCTTCCTAGCGCGGCTCCGCTCCGCGGGCCTGCCCCTGGAACCGGTGCCGCCGCTAGGGTCGGTAGGCGTCCTGGCGCTCCGCGTAGCGCGGACCCTGGGAGGGCCGGTCATCCTTTCGGGGCTCGACTTCGCCTTCCCGCCCGGCCGCACCCATTGCCTCGGAAGCCCCGCCGACCTACGGGCCCGCGGGCGCCAGACGAGGCTCGAGCGCTCCTCCGCGGCCTGGGACTCGGGCCTGCGCGAGGGCCGCGCCCTGCTCGAGGGAGCGGACCCAGGCGCGCCCGGGCTGGTCACCGACCCGGCGCTGTCCCTGTACGCCCGCCTGGCCGCGGGCGAGCTCGCCGAGGCCAGGCGGGCGGGACGGGCCTGCCTCGACGCGCGAGGCCGCCTCGGCGCCCCGTTGGGGCTCGCGGGCGCGGGTAACGGAGGCGCCCATCATACCGAGGGCACCGTCGAGGATATCATCGAGGCGGCGCTAGCCGAGGCGGGAGGAAGCGCCCCCGGGTCCTTCGGCGGTATCGTCGAGCCGGAGGAGGCTAGGCGAAACGCGCTTCGCTTCCTGGAGGGAGAGCTCGGCCTGGCCGAGGGCGCGGCGGCTCTCCTGCGGAGCGGCGGCCCGGACGGCGAGGCGGTTCGCCTGCTCTCCGAGGCGGACTTCCTCTACGCCCACTTCCCGGACCCCGAGCGCGTGCTAGCCCTGGAAGGAGACGCGCTCAAGCGGGTGGCCGCCGAGGCCGCGTACTGGCGCGGCCGCCTCGGGGAGGCTATCAGCGACGCTCGTCGTCCTCGTTCTCGCGCAGCACGGCCATGAAGGAGTCCTGGGTCAGCTCCACGTCGCCTACCATCTTCATGCGCTTCTTGCCCTCCTTCTGCTTCTCGAGGAGCTTGCGCTTGCGGGAGATGTCGCCGCCGTAGCACTTGGCCAGCACGTCCTTGCGGACGGGGTTGACGGTCTCGCGGGCTATGATGGAGCCGCCTATGGCCGCCTGGATGGCTATCTTGAACTGCTGGCGGTCCATGGAGTCCTTGAGCCGCTCGCAGACCTTGCGGCCGCGCTCCTGGGCGGAGGGCTTGTAGACGAGCTGGGCCAGGGCGTCGACGGGCTTCCCGTTGATGAGGATATCGAGCTTGGACAGCTCCGTGGGCCTGTAGTCGATGATCTCGTAGTCGAAGCTCGCGTACCCGCGGCTCGTGCTCTTGAGCTTGTCGTAGAAGTCGAAGAGCACCTCGGCCAGGGGCATCTCGAAGGTCAGCTCGACGCGCTTCTCGTCGAGGTGGGTGAAGCCCGTCTGGACGCCGCGCTTATTCATGCAGAGGGTG
>CAZNNA010000195.1:0-6616 GCA_964573825.1 uncultured Treponemataceae bacterium | reverse complement strand
CTCGAGGGCCGCGTCCACGAGGCTGGCGCCGCCGTGCAGGCCCTCGAGCCCGGCGACGAGCCTGCGCCACAGCATGTAGCGCTTCATGGAAACACCCATGTCGGCCTTGAAGACATGTTGCAATCGCGAAAGCGATAGGCCGACGCGCTCAGCGACCAGATCCACCCCGAGCCCCGCGGCGAGGTTTCGATCGATGAACTCCTTGGCCGCCTCGGTATGCACGCTACCGAGGCCGGCGTCGCAGAGCGAGAAGCGCTCGAGCAGGGCCTCGAGTCCGTCGACCGCCGCGGCAGTGGCCGACGGAGGAAGGGCCCCGCCGGCCACGGCCGCGGACTCGGCGTCGGGGCCGGGCTCCGGCCCGGCTCGCCGGAGGGCCTCGACCGCCTCGATGAAAAACCGGCAACCGTCCATGCCCTCCCCGAGCAGGCGGCCGATCTCGGAGCGCGGCTCCACGAACAGGGTGAAGCAGTCGGCGCCCCGGCCCTCGAAGGCATGCTCGAGGCCCGAGCGCGCCACGGCGAAGCCGGTCTCCCTTCGCTCCCGTCCCGACGAGAACCCGAAGCGGCCCTCCCGGGCTACGACGATCTGCATGGCGTAGTGCCTATGCGGTCCCTCGCAGGGAAGGGTCCCGGAGGCGGCGATCACGCCCGGAAGCTCCAGGTAACCGCCGAACCGATAGCCCGCCCGCTCCCGCTCGCCGCCGCCCCGCCCCCTCGCTATCGCCATCCCTTCAATCCACCGTGATGGACTTGGAGACGTTCTTGGGAACGTCGGGGTGGACGCCGTGGCCCGGGACGCCGAGCGCGGCGAGCCGCTCCGCCTTGAGGCCAGACATGCGGTAGGCCAGGCGCTGGAGCGCCGCGGCGGCGCCGAAGGCGAAGAGCGCCGGGTCGCCGGTGGCGGGCAGCTCGATATAGAGCGAGCGGTAGGCAGGGTCGCCGGCCGGCCGGCCCGAGGCTGCCGCCGCCAGCTCCGCCGAGGGTTCCGCGATGACGACGACGTCCGCCCCCCGTATCTTGTGCGTATGGATCTGGCTCACCGTTATCCTGACCTCGCGCTCGTCGGGCGGGCAGATGAAAACCAGGGGGTAGTTGCTGAACAAGCCCTCCAGGATCTCGGGGCGGGCTCGGAGCGCCTCGTACGGCTCGAGTCCGGCGACGGTCGGATCCGCCTTGGCCGCCTCGCGATAGGACGCCAGGGCCCGGGCGACCTCGTCGACGGAGAACAGGGTATTCCTGCCAAGGATGGTGTTGGGGCCGTGCTTGAACTCGGCGGCGTCGTAGCCCTCCGCGTGGCAGAGGACCACCTCGCGCACCTTGAGCGCCCCCTCGCGCGCCAGCCCCAGGAGCCCGGCGCCCAGGATATGGAGCGAGGGACGTAGGTACAGCCGTCGCGCCGCCTCCTCGATCGAGCCCTCCGCTGCCGCCAGGGTCTCGGAGACCAGGGCGGCGGCCCTACGCAGGGTCGAGGCTATCTCCGCCTCGGGGCGCGCGAGCCCGGCGGCCAGGGCGTAGAACGCGGCCAGCTGGCTCGCGAAGGACTTGGTCGCCGCGACCGCTATCTCCGGCCCGCAGAGTATGGGCAGGTAGGCGTCGGAGAGTTCCTGGGGTATGCGGCTGTTCTCGTTGTTGACGATGGAGGCCCGCTTGAGCCCCGGCGCGGCGAGCGCGGCGTCCTGGAGCACGTCCACCAGGTCCTTGGTCTCGCCCGACTGGGATACGGCGACGATCAGGTCGCGGCCCGAGAGCGATCGCAGGTACATGGAACGGAACTGCCCGGGGTTGCAGGGATAGACCGCCAGGGCGGCGAGCGAGTCGAAGAAGGTCGCGGCGACGAGGGCGGCGTGGTAGGAGGTGCCCGAGGCGACGAGGAAGACGCGGCCCCCGGCCTCGCGCGCGCCGCTCAGCAGCGCCAGGAACTCCCGGTACCGCCCGGAGACCTCGCGCCGCTTGCGCCAGGATAGCAGGGCGTCGAGCAGGGCTAGTTCCTCGCGCGCCCTAGGCGCTGCGGCGGCCAGGTCGTCGAGGAGGGCGCGCTCCTCCGAGGCGAAGGGCCCGCCCGAACCGGCGGCCCGGGTCTCGGCGGGGAGGCCGGGGCCGACCTCCGAGGCCGCCCGTGAGACGATCGGCCAGGAATCGCCGCCGAGTAGCCGTTCCAGGGCCGGGGCCAGGGCCGCGGCTCCGAGCTCGCCCAGGGCCAGGGCCGCCTCGGCGACCTCGTCGGACTCGGCGAGGCGGCCTTCGAAGGCGGCGGCCAGGGGAGCGGCCTCGGGGTCGCCGAAGAAATAGCGAGCGACTCGCTCCATGCCCGCGGGCTCCGAGGCTATCTCCTGCGCCATGAAGTGCGCGTAGCGGGGATCCAGGGCGGTCTCGCCGACGTCGAGCCGGGAGCGCCGCGGCTTGGGCCGCGACAGGCGCAGCTCCCCGGCCAGGGGGAAGACGAGGTAGTCGCGCTCGGTGAACCAGATACCCTCTCCCTCGGACAGGGGGATGAGGTACCGGGTCTTCATGAGCACCGAGGACAGGTCCGAGGAGACGACGACGAATTCGCCGCGCGCGTCCCGGCCGAGGCCGGCGTACAGGGACGAGCCCGACTTCATGGCGACGACGCCCGCGGCGCGCGGGTCGGCGACCGCGGCCGCGTAGGAGCCCTCGGCCAGGGCGTCGGCCTCCCGGGCGGAGGCGATGAGGAGGAGCGCCTCCGCCGACAGCTCGGCGCGCGCGGCGACGGCGCGCGCGGCGTCAGCGCGCGCGGCGTCGGCGCGCGCGGCGTCGGCCGATTCAGGACCGGCGATGGTACCGTCGGCGAGTCCGCGGGCGAAGGCCGCCCGGGCTACGGAGAGGGAGGCCTCGGGGGCTGCGCGCTTGGCCGCGTAGCGTTCCTCTACCAGGTGGACGACGATCTCTCCGTCGTTCTCCGAGACGACCTCGTGCCCGCGCTCCTCGAGCCAGGGCTTTAGGGCGTCGGTATTGGAAACGTTGCCGTTGTGCGCGCCGACGAGCTCGACCTTGCAGCGTACGCGGTGGGGCTGGCTATTGCGGTCGGTGACGGCTCCGTAGGTGGCCCATCGCACCTGGCCTATGAAGCGCCGCCCGCCGCGGGCCTCGATGCCGAGCTCGCGGCAGACGACCGAGGGCGCGCCTACCTTCTTGAGGAGGGTAATCCCACCGGTCCCGTCGATGAAGGAGGCTCCCGTCGAGTCGTAGCCACGGTACTCCAGGCGACGCAAGAGGGCCGCGGCCTCCTTGCCGAGCTCCGGGTTGTCGCCGCCGTAGACGATGGACACGATACCGCACATGGAGGTCTCCCTTCCCCGAAAGGCAAGCGATGATGCGTCCATGGTAGCACGGAAGGGAGAATCGCGCGAGCCGCTACGGTCCGGCGGCTACGGGCGTTCAGCGCACGTAGCCGTGGCCGCTCTCAGGCCCCGCTCCCAATCGCCGCTCCAGGCGCCTGACCAGGAAGCAAAGCCAGGGGGAATCATCCTTCTTCTGGCCGAAGTCCCAGGCCTTGTACGGCTGGTATATCGATTCGGGCCGATAGCCGCCCGAGGCGCTCCGCTTGGAACGAATGAGGGCCAGCATCTCCGCGAGGCGCGGGTCTCCGCGGGCGGAGGGGAAGGAGGACAGGACCTCGGCGACGTGCAGGACGTCGTACCACAGGAAGGGCGCCTTAAGCCTTCGGAAATCGTCCCCCATGTAGAAGATGTATGGATGCCAGTCCCGGCTGCGCTCCCAGCAGGAGAGCAGCGCAGCGACGCCCGAGCGCGCCGCGTCCGAAGCGAGCGTCGCGTCGGCGGCCGAGCGGTCGCCCGAGGCGGAGAGGGCCTCCGCGCAGGCGGCCAGGAGCCGCAGCATGACGAGCGAGGCGTAGGGGCAGGGATCGTCCTTGCGGCCCGGCCCGCGGAAGCCGAGCTCGGGGCTGGTCGCGCAGGGCCAGCCGTTGCCGCGGGCCAGGGCCGCGAGCGTCGCTATGCCTTGCCTGACCCCGGGGTCGCCCGAGCGGCCGAAGCGCACGGCGGCGGTCAAGAGGGTCGGCGCGTCGCAGAGCGCCCACGAGGACGTCTCGACGCCGGGTCCCCCGAACTGCTTGGGATAGGTCATGGGCAGGCGCGGTACGCCGTCGGGCCCGGCGCTCGCGAGGATGCGATCCAGCGCCGTCGCTATCGCGGGGTGATCGCCGGGCAGTCCGAGCTCCGATAGGAACTCCAGGGTATGGAAGGTCTGGCTGGCGCTCTTGTGGCTATTGAGTACCGTGCCCGGCCAGCGGGAGACGTCCTCGAGTAGGAGCGCGACGCGGGGGTCGGCCAGCGTCTCGGCCAGGGCGGCCCGGGCCGGAGGCGAATCGGGCGCCGCACCCTCCAGGTCGATCAGGGTCCGGTAGCGGACATAGGCGGGGACATCCATCGCTACTCCTCCTCGATATTCTGCTTGGGCACCCATCCGAGCTCGCCGGGACGCGCCTCGTTATAGCCGAACACCCAGCCGTTCAGTTCCTTATCCGCTCGTATGATATCGCCTTCCTCTATCGTAAGCTCGTGGGCGGTATAGGGCTCGAGCGCGAGGCCCGTCCCTCCCCCTCGAGCCTCGATGATCTGCTCCGGGACCCAGCCCGCCTTGGCCCCGGCCTTGCACCAGACCCAGTTCGGCCACTCCTGGCTCTGGCTACGCTCCCCGAGCTCGACGATCTCCCCGCGCGCGAGCGCTATGGGATCGGGAAACTCCGAGACCCTACCTTCCGTGACTCGGTACCTCATGCCTTCCTCCGTTTCCGACGCTCGGCCATGGCTATACGGGCGTTTAGTACCCTACTTATAAACCGCGGTCGGCGGCCCGTCAACGGGAATCATCTTCGCGGGGGAGTAAGCCTCGCTAAGCCTTGGGTCGGTGAACAAGATCGAGCGAGGCGACCTCCATCGCCTCTCGCAGCCAATCGGCGAAACCAGCTTCCAGGGCCTCGTAGCGGACGCGGAACGCGGGATCGGTCGAGTAGAGCTCGCCCAGGCCTCGAACCAGTGATGCGTCCACCGAATAGTAGTTCCCTAGGTACTCTATCCACGACAAGACCAGTTGCCTGGCGGACGCTCCGTCCGACGATTCACCGGATCGAAAAGCGGAAAGCAGCGCCGCCTCCCGGCACTCGCCTTCCTGGCGGATAGCAAGCCATCTGCGCTTGGTCATGCCTCGAAGGCTCGCCCTACTCTCTCGATACGCGCGGCTCCCACCCCAACGCGACTCGCTCTCGGCCTCGAAACGCTCCGCCTCTTCTCGCGTGAAGCCGTCGTAGAGTTCGCTTACGTCCAGCAGGGGAGCCTCGCCCTCGAGGTCGGCCAGCGTGCGATCGAGAGTCTCGATGAGAGCGGCGATGCGCTCGAACTTTTTCTCCAGCCGTCGCCTATGCTCGAGGAGCGAAGCCTCCGCGTCGAAGCCTTCAGCGTCGAGGAGCCGCCCTATCGCATCGAGCGGTACGTCGAGCTCTCGATAGAACAGTATCTGCTGAAGCCGTTGGAGATCGCCGCGCTCGTAGAGGCGATAGCCGTTTGGGCCCCTGGCCGATGGGCGGAGGAGCCCGATACGGTCGTAATGATGCAGGGCGCGCGGCGTCACGCCGGCCATGGCCGCTACCTGGTGAACGCGGTACGACACGGATTCTCCCCGCCTGCCTCAGATTCTATCCGCGACAGACTTGACTATAACGT
Organism: uncultured Treponemataceae bacterium; assembly: GCA_964573825.1. GTDB lineage: Bacteria > Spirochaetota > Spirochaetia > Treponematales > UBA12059 > SZUA-370. The sequence continues at coordinate 918 of CAZNNA010000195.1, read as the reverse complement.
TACGTCATAGTTTAGCGTGTCCAACCATGAAGCACAACATGCATAAGCGGAGCCGCCTAGGCGAAACGGAGCGCGAAGCCGAGGCTCGCGATACCTGGGGGTCCGGCCACGAATGGCGGGAGAGCCATAGCAAGGCGCAAGGCCGCTCTCGCCTCGATTGGGACAGGATAATGGAAGAAGGCCGGTCGATAGCGGAAAGCATAGCGGCCTCCATGGACAGAGGAGCTGACGACGAGGCAGTCCAGGCGGGCGTCAAGGCGTATCACGACTATATTGGCAAGCATTTCTATACCTGCCCCGCGACCACCTTCCAAGGCCTGGCCGAGCTATGGGGCTACGACGAGCGCTTCGCCTCGTACTGGGAGTCGATAGCTCCCGGCCTGACGAGCTTCATGCAGGATGCCGTCAACGCCTACGTCGAGAACCTTCTGCTCAGCAATGAATGCACGCTAGGAGGCAAGTAATGGACGATAAGATACGAGCCGCGACGGTCCCCGTTTCGTACCGGCCGCAAGAGCCGCGCTTCCGCCTCGACGAGGCGGTCCTCTCCCCCCGCGTACGCGGCGCAGTCTTGGACGCCCTAACCGCCCGGGAGCGGGAAGAACTCGTCTTCGACACCTGGGGACTCGCCTCCGCGCGCCGTCATACGCGTCGGGTCGGCATCAACCTATACGGACCGCCGGGTACCGGCAAGACGATGGTCGCGCACGGTATCGCCCATAAGCTAGGAAAGCGATTACTTATCATCAACTACGCGGACATCGAATCGAAATTCGTCGGAGATACGCCCAAGAACCTAAGCGTGGCGTTCCGCCTAGCCGTAGACGAGGATTGCGTGCTCTTCTTCGACGAGGCTGACGCGATCCTGTCCCGCAGGCTCACCAGCATGGGCAACGCGACAGATACCTCCGTCAACCA
>CAZNNA010000194.1:0-6628 GCA_964573825.1 uncultured Treponemataceae bacterium | reverse complement strand
GTGCCCTCGTACTGCTGCAGGTGGCGCTCGAGCCAGGCGACGGTCTCGGCGTCCAGGTGGTTGGTCGGCTCGTCGAGGAGCAGGATGTCGGGCTTCTTGAGGAGGAGGCGGCAGAGGGCGACGCGGCGGCGCTCTCCGCCGGAGAGCACGTCGACGACCTGGTCGGCCGGCGGGCAGCGGAGGGCCTCCATGGCCAGGTCGAGGCGCGCGTCCAGGTTCCAGCCGTCCATGGCCTCGATCCTCTCCTGGAGCTTGGCCTGCTTCTCGGCCAGCTTGTCGAAGTCCGCGTCCGGGTCGCCGAAGGCCTCGCTCACGGCCTCGAACTCGGCCAAGGCGTCCACGATCTCCTGTACTCCCTCGGATACCACCTCGCGGACGGTCTTCCCGGCCTCCAGGTGCGGCTCCTGCTCAAGGAAGCCGATGGTGTAGCCCGGCGCGCAGTTGGTCTCCCCGGCGAACTCGGTATCCACGCCCGATAGTATGCGGAGGAGGCTCGACTTGCCCGAGCCGTTGAGTCCTATGACGCCTATCTTGGCGCCGTAGTAGTAGCTGATGGATACGTCCTTGAGGACCTGCTTGGTACCGTGCTTCTTGGAGACGCGGTACATCGAGTAGATGATCTTCTTGTCGTCGACTGTGGCCATGGGCGCTAGTATAACGAAAATGGCGAGCTTCGTTGAGGGGGCCTCGAGGCGGGTTCTCGGCTATCCCCGAAACCGCCCGGCGTCCCGCTAGGACCTGCGCGACAGGCTGTAGTCGACGAGGCCGCGGAAGGCCTCGCCCGCCGCCGGGGTCGCCCCGGCCAGGAAGGGCTCCGCCGCCTTCATAGCCTCGGCCGACAGGCGTTCCATCTCCGCGGCCAGCTCGGCGCGGACGCCCAGGCGCTCCACCGAGGCGCGGACCAGGGCCAGGTCGCTAGGCGGGAGCGCCTGCGAGCCGAAGATCGCGGCCAGGCGGGCGCGCAGGGCGGGGTCGGCCTTGGAGAAGAGGCGAAGGCGGTGCGGCGTCTTCTTGTCCTCGCGTATGTCGGCGCCTACCGGCTTACCGAGCTCCGCCTCGTCGGCGAAGAGGCCGAGCTCGTCGTCCTTGAGCTGGAACACGAGCCCGAGGAGCTCTCCGGCCTCCTCGAGCGCCCGCGAAACCGCCGGCGGGGCCTCGGCGATGGCCGCGCCCACGGCCAGGGGCAGGCTAAAGGTATAGCGCGCCGTCTTGTAGCGGTAGAGTCCCAGGATCTCGGCCTCCTCGGTACCGGCCTTGGAAACGTCGAACGAGGCGATTGCGCCGGCATGGCCAGTGCCGGCGGGGCGAGCGCCATCCTGGCGAGCGCCATCCTGGCGAGCGCCATCCTGGCGAGCGCCGTTGGCCACGTCGCGCATCTGCGCCACGCCGACCAGGGACAGCTCCGAGGCCGCGACGGCCATGACGCGCCTGGCAGCGCCGTCGGGGACGGGCAGGGCGGCCAGCGCGTCGAAGGCCGCGAAGAAGGCTATGTCGCCCGCGCATATGCCCAGGGCCTCGCCGTGGTGGGCCGGCTCGGCGTAGCCGGAGCGCTCGAGCTCCTCCTCGTAGCGGACGTGCAGCGTCGGCTCTCCCCGGCGCAGGCGGTCGCGGTCCATGATGTCGTCGTGCACGAGGAGCCCGGACTGGAAGAGCTCCATGGCGGCGCCGGTAATCGCGACCGCCTCGGCGTCCCGGGACCCGGCCTCGGGGGCGCGGCCGGCGGCAAGCTCGTAGCCCAGGCGCACGAGGCAGCCTCGGAGCATCTTGCCCCGCAGGGAGAAGTCGAGGATGCGCCGCGCGACGTCAGGCCCCATGCCGGCTATGGACGCGCCGTAGCGAGACGAGCGTTCGCTCAATATGGACTCGAGCGCCGCCGCGACGGCGGGCCTGGCCAGGGCTAAATAATCGAGCACGATGGACTCCTTAGCGTTTATCCCGAGTGTCGCATGGAGCGGCTCGGGTTGTCCACGGAGGAGCGGGTCAAGGATTGTAGCTTGCGGAAGGGGGTATACCGAGCTATTGTTTCTTCATAATGACCATAGCCTTCAACCAGTTGCGCGACGCCCAGCTCAGCTACGCGGCCATCTTCCTCTGCTGCTCGATCGGTTTCCTCTTCCTTAAGCGCATCTACAAGGAGCAGTCGGGTCCCGGCCGATGGTCCCTGGCCTTCCTCAGCAACGCGATAGGCTTCTCGCTCTGGTCCGGCATAGCGCCCCTGCGCCCCTTGGCCTATTACCTCGCGGGGGAGGTCTTTCACGTGCTGGGGTTCTTCCTCCTGGTCTATGGAGCGCTGGCCTTCGTGGGCGCCCTCGGCAAGGCTCGCCGCGTCATCGCCTTCATCGTCGCCTGGATAGCCCTATGGATAGGGTCTATCTTCTTGCTACAGTACTACCTTGCCGCGGCCTCGATAGCCCTCAAGCTCCTGAGATCGCTTATCTTCCTGTCCGGCGGTCTCATCCTGCTACTTAAGAAGGATGAGGACCAGCCGGTCGGCAAGAACCTGGCCGGCTATAGCCTGCTCCTCTGGGCTCTCTTCGTAGCCGTCTCCGGATTCATCGAGATGAACTCGAGCGTGTTCTACGGTTCCCTCACGGGCCTGCACGTGCTAGCGGCCTTCGGCATGGTCGCCATGGTCGTGGACCGCATACGCGTCCAGGCCGAGCGGCGGGAGCGTCACGTGGAGCGCCTCGAGGGCATCCTGCCCATCTGCTGCTATTGCAGGAAGATCAGGGACGAGAAGGACGAGTGGCGAGCGCTCGAGGATTATATCGAGACGCGCTCGAAGGCCGAGTTCAGCCACGGCATCTGCCCCGAATGCTTCGAGAGGCATAGGCCGGATAGGAAGTGAGGGGACGGGAAGAGAAGAGGGAACCTAGAATCTGGAATCTGGAATGGAGAGAGGCGAGGAGATAGCGGTTATCCTAGCGCGCGGCCTGAGAGGCTCGCGTAGGTCCGCCCCGTACGTCCATCTCAGGCCATCCTCGATACTGACTACTTCCCTTCATCGTAAACAGTAGCCTGGGCGGTCAGGCTAGGTTGGAAGCTATTAACGCGTCAATCGATGCCGCGGCTCCCGGCATGGATGACGCAGCGATCCTTGCCCGCTCGCTTGGCCGCGTAGAGCGCCTCGTCGGCCTCCTTGAGTATGGCGTCGAGCCTGTCGCCGGCCGTTCCCCTTGGTTCCGTAGCCTCGGGGGCGGTCTCGGGCGAGGGGAACTCCGCTATGCCCACGCTGACCGAGAGGCGGGCCTCCGCCGGCAGGACGAGGGCCCCGAGCCGCGTCACCGCCGCCCGGACGCGCTCGCAGGCCGCCAGGGCGCCCTTGGCGTCGCTACCGGGAAAGGCCAGGAGGAACTCCTCGCCGCCGTAGCGCGCCGCTATGTCGTAGGTCCTGGCCTCCGCCCGCAGCGCCTCGGCTATGGCCTTGAGGGCGGCGTCGCCTACGGCGTGGCCGTGGCTATCGTTGATCCTCTTGAAGTCGTCCGCGTCGAGGATAGCTACCGCTAGCCGCCCTCCGGGCCTCGCGGCCTTCTCCGCCTCGAGGGAGAGCCTGGCCATGGCCTCGCGGCGATTGAGGAGGCCCGTGAGCCCGTCGGTCGTGGCCGCCAGGGCCAGCTCCGCGCGGGCCGCCTCGAGCTTCCGCCGTAACCTGAGTACGAAGGCGTAGACGACCCCGAGCGTCAGCGCGGATGCGGCCAGGGCCGAGCCGACGATGGCCGCCGCGTTGGCGCGCAGGCTGCGTTCCGTATCCGAGATGTCGAAGCTGACCGATATGCCGCCGCGTACCTCCCCGAGCGAGTAGCCCTGGCTCGCGTGGCATCGCAGGCACGACTCCTCGACCTCGAGGGCTCCCATGTAGCGGAAGACCTTGCCGTCTCCCTCGCCTCCCTGCTCCCAGAACTCCGAGGCGCCGTTCCCGAAGCTAGCGAGGGCCCTGCGCTCGAAAGCGTCGGGGGCGTTGCCCGGGTTGAGCGGCTTGAGGCTCGTGATACTGAAGGCGTAGCCGTCGCGGAGCGAGGCCAGCTCGGATATCTCTCGGGTGATCAGGGCCGGATTGCGGAGCGTCAGGACGGACCCGTCCGCGGCCTCGATGTCGGGATGGTCGAGCCAGGGGTTGGACTCGACGCCGCCCGCCTTGGGGACGTAGACGCCGCCGTAGCGCGAGGCCCAGGCCCGCGTGAGGACTATCTGCCTGAAGAGGGCCCGCCCGCGTTCCAGTATGACGTCGTTGATGAGCGCGTGGTTCCTCGAGGCGACTCCCAGGGCCACGCCGGAGAGGAGGACGAGCACTATGAGCGCGAGCGAGGACATGAAGACCGCGTACGCCCTGCGCTCGTGCCTCTTGAGTCCCTCGCTGTCTATCATCGTCGCTCCTCGCCGCCTACGGCATTCCGGGTCGCGCTTCTCTATCGCCTTATAGAATAGTATATTACTGGCTCATGGCGCCATGCCTACAAGGAGCTGTTATGGGCAAGCGAGTGATGATCCTGTCGGCGAGTACCGGTAGCGGGCATATCAAGGCGGCCGAGGCCATAGAGGAGGCCTGCCGGAAAGACGCCCGGGTCGACGAGGTCTGCCATCTCGACGCGCTCGAGTATACCAACGATATCTTCCAGGGGATCTACTCCAAGGGCTACCTGGAGGCCGTCAAGAACGTGCCCGACCTGTGGGCCATGGCCTTCGACAACATGGACAAGCCCTGGGACAAGAGCGTCCTTATCTCGGCCCTGCACCGCGTCAACAGCCAGCCGCTCGTACGCCGGCTCGTCGACTACGAGCCCGATGTCTGCATCTGTACCAACTTCATGCCGGCCGACATAGTGGTCCAGCTCATGAAGCAGGATAAGCTGCATTGCAACCTGGGCATCGTCGTTACCGACTTCTACGTGCACGCGCTCTGGCTCGAGGAGCTCTTCACCCGCTACTTCGTGGCCAAGGATGAGAACAAGCGTTACCTGACCATGCTCGGGCTCCCCTCGGACCGGGTCGAGGTCACGGGCATACCGGTGCTCGAGCGCTTCTCCACGCCCCTGGACGAGGCCGAGGCCGCCGCCCGCCTGGGGCTCGACCGCTCGCGGCCCGTCGTGCTCCTGTCCGCGGGCGCGGCGGGCCACCTGTCGGCCGCGACCATAGGCAAGATACTGGACCAGATACGGGAGCCGTCCACGACCGTGGTCGTCTGCGGCCGCAACGAGCGGCTCAAGGCAGAGCTCGACGAGCTCCTGGCCGCCGCCTCTCCAGAGCGCCGCGCGGCTGTCTCCGTCGTCGGCTACACCGATCGCATGCACGAGTACCTACGCCTGGCCGACGTCTTCGTGGGCAAGCCGGGCGGCCTATCGACGAGCGAGTGCCTGGCCTCGGGCGTGCCCATGGTCATGTGGGACCCCATCCCGGGCCAGGAGCAGTACAACGCCTACCACGTCCTGGAGTCCGGGGCGGGCGTGCTGCCCGACAACGTCGCTACCATTGGCTACAAGGTCGACCAGCTGCTCGCCGATAGGGATCGCCTGGCCCGCATGAAGGCGAGCGCCAAGGCCGCGGGAAGGCCCGGCGCAGCCGGGGACATAGTCGCAGCCATGCTCGCTCACCCCGACGAGGCCCCCGTCCGACCCTTCAAGCGAACCCCGTAGCTCGGGGACCTCAGCCGGCGGGTCCCGGTACCAGCGCGGCGCCGGCCGCTAAGGCCGCGGGTGCTGGAAGCTATGCGCTCGCTCTCGGAGCGAGGCCGAGACCAGCCTATCGAACTCTCCCGAGGCCCTCAGCCGATCGAGGGCCTCGCTCATGCGCGCGATGAAGTCCTCCTTGAAAAGGTAACGCCCGCCGTCTCGATTGGTGATGCCCAGGAAGGCCTCCTCCGTGCTGATGGTCGGACCGACGAAGAGACAGCCGAGGCTGTCCCCCCGGGACTCCATCATGGCTATCGTACCGAGCACGGCCATCTTATCGTTGGCGTAGGCGTCGATGCGCCCGGCCTTGAGCTTGGAGATGTTGTTCTCGTTCGATACCGATTCCTCGACAGTGAAGATACCGAGCGACTGCCAGCGGCTTACCATGAGGAAGCCCAGGTTCACGCCAATCGTGGCGCCCCTGAAGTCTTCCGGCCAGGCCTCGGCCTTCGCGTAAGCGTTTTTATCGCAAAGGAGGAGAACTATCTCCTCGTCGAATAGCTTGACGCGGTAGTCCAGGTACGGGCGCTCCTCGGGGCGGTAGTAGGGAGGGAAGAGCGCGAAGCCCGTGCCTGCTTCCATCATGGCTAGGCCGCGCTTCCATGGAATGGGTACGATATCGATCTCGTAGCCCGGCATGAGTTCGTCGGCCGCACGAACGATGTCCACGTAGACGCCCATGGCCCGCCCCTCTACGGCGTAGGAGTAAGGTGGGTAATACTCGTCGCAGTAGATGGTGATGCGCACCGGGGAAGCAGCCTGACCAAAGGGCGAGGCGAGCGCGGTAGCGAGAGCGGCCAGGGTAAGGCCGAGAGCAATCCTATGCATACTGCCTCCGACCTTAAGCGTGGACGATAGCGCCCTGGACCGCATGGTCCCGCCCCGAGTCTGTTAAAAAAAAGCGGGGCGCCCCGACGGGAGCCCCGCTCGACGGCTCGTGTTCGCTCCTACTGGCGGCCGAT
>CAZNNA010000193.1:0-6638 GCA_964573825.1 uncultured Treponemataceae bacterium | reverse complement strand
GGAGGGCCTCCTTCTCGAGGAGCGAGGCCTCCTGCAGGGCCTCCGAGCGGTGGCGCTCGGTGATGTCACGGCTGATGGCCAGGGCGCGGTCGTCCGAAAGCCTGACGACCCGGGCCTCGAAGCGGTCGCCGGGCGACACGGGCAGGCTGTACTCGAAGACCTGGGCGCCCCGGCCCGACAGGGCCTCGCGTATGGCCGCCTTGAGCCTGTCGTGCAGGGCCGCGTCGCCGAAGATCTCCAGCATGTTCTTGCCGAGCACGGCCGTGGGCTCGACGGCGAAGCCCGAGGAGCCCGAGTCCAGGAAGCCCACGAAGCGGCCCTCGGCGTCGAAGGTGAAAATGAGGTCCGGCATGGCGCTTAATACGGCGTCCTGGCGCCGCTCGAGCTCCTCGAGCTCGCGGACCTTGGACTCTAGTTCCAGGTGCTGGGTCGTGATGCGCCTGCGCAGTAAGTACGCGGATACGCCCGAGCTGACGGCCGCGCTGGCCGACATGACGCTTATCAGTATGATGACGCTAACGATCCGCGGATCGCCGAGGCCGCTTATGGGCGCCTGGGCCGTCGCCCTGGCCGCCGCCTCCGAGGCGACGAACCCGGGCATAGCCGTATCGGCCGCCGGCGCCAGTCGCGGGGGCAGGAGGAAGGGCAGGGCGACGGCGGTCACGACGGCGCTGACGGCCACCGCGACGATGACGCCCTTCCTCATGCCGTGAACCCGGGCCCCGCGGCCTCCATGGCGGCGTAGGCCGCGTAGCCCGGTTCGTCGTAGGCGACGTCCCAGGAACCCTGCCTGTGGAGCATGCTACCGCCGAAGCCCGACTTGAAGGCGTAGAGCCCGAATAGGGGATGGTCGGGATCGGGGCGCGGAGCCACGCCGAATAGGTCGTAGCTGGCGCAGCCCGAGGCCTTGGCCTCGCGCATGGCCGCCCATTGCAGGGCGTAGGGCGCCATGAGCTGGCGATCGCGGCTGGAGCTGGCACCGTACAGGTAGGTGGCGCCGTCGGCCGAGAGCGTCAGGAACATGGCGGCCAGGGGCTCGCCGTCCTTCTCCGCTAGCAGCATGGAGACCGATTCTCCGCTCGCTCCGCGAGCCTCGCCGGCTTCGCCAGGCTCGCTAGGCTCAGCGACGGGCCGCCCGTCGCCGGAGGACGCAACGATGGCGGAGAAGTACTCGCCCCCGTGAGGCGTCATGCCGTTACGGCGGGCCGTGTCGGCGTAGAGCGCGTTCCAGGCCCCCAGGTCGCTCGCGCGGCCGCGCCTGACCCTGACGCCCCTGCGCTCTGCCAGCCTCACGTTGTAGCGCGTCTTGGGGCGCATGCGGGAGAGGAGCTTGTCGTCGTCCCCGGTAAGGTCAACGATAAGGGTGTCGGGCGGCAGTACGTCGCTCGGCGACTTGCGGAGCCGGCCGCCACGGACGCCGAAGTTCATGCGGGCCTCGCGTACGCGCGTCTCCGGGGCGCCCAGCCAGTGCCCGTCCCCGTCGTAGCGATCGGGATCGAGGGCGTAGGGCGACTCCCAGGGCAGGTCCCAGCGGACGAAGAGGCAGCCCGCCGGTAGGAAGGGGCGCAGGCACTCGGCCAGGGCGGCCAGGTAGGCGCCTCGCTCGTCGTCGCCCGGCAGGCCCTCGGGACCGTAGGGCACGTAGGCTACGCTGGCCCCGCCGCCGACGTCGCGCCATACCACGAGCATGTCTCCCGCGGGGACGCCTCCCGACTCTATGTCGAAGGCCATGGCCGACCAGCCCAGGCGGCGCTTGTAGCGCGCCCATAGCCGGCTCTGGTGCACGAGGCGAGTCTCGAGTAGGTAGCGGGGAGGCTTGGGAAGGATGCGGACGTCCACGGGCGTCTCCGTACTGGGTGATAGCGTTCATTCTATGCCGTCGGGGGACGCGTCGGCAAGCCCTGGTCGGGAGGACGCGGGCTCCGACCTCGGTCCGCGCCGCCCGAGGTCGGCGCCGACCGAGAGCCGGCTAGCGTCGAACCAGCACGAAATCGACCCGCCTGTTCTTCCAGCGGTTGTCCAGGTCGCTGTGGGGAACGAGCGGCGCGGTTCCGCCGAGCCCCGCGGTCGAGAGCCGGGCCGCGTCAATGCCGAGGCTGGTGAGTATTCCCTTGATCCGCTCGGCCCTGGCCCGCGATAGCGGGGCGAGCACTTCCTTCTCCTCGGCGTTGCCCAGCCTGGGATCGGCCCAGTTGATACGGACGGCATGGCCCTCGATACGTATGGCATGGCCCGGATACTTTGCCAGCACCTCGGCGAGGCGGCGTAGCGTAGCCATGTTCCCCGCGACCCTATCCTTGGGGAACTCGGCGCTGAAGGGCGAGAAGTAAATGCCGGGTATCCGGATGCGATAGCGGCCTCCCTCCTTGATCACGAGTATGTCCACGGGAATAGAGGTCTCGGCGAGGCCTCGGTTGCCGTAGGCGTCGCGGGCTACGGCCTCTACGCCGTAGTCCTCGGCCGAGAGCACGAGCTCGCCTTTATCTGAGCGGCCGTCCCACTCGAGGCGGCTCGGCGGGCTCCCCGAGCCGGAGAAGCGCCTGAACAGGTTGCCTTCACGATCTCGGATCAGAACCTCCCAATCGCTCAAGGCGCTCTGGTCGACGAGGTCAAGGCGCAGGCCGAGTACGTCATTGGAGCCGTCGTCATCCGGCGAGAAGGGAAGCGGCTCGAGGCCTACCGCGATGCGGGGCGGGAGGGTGTCAAGCGCGAAGGGCGACGATATCGCCTGGGCCTCGTTGCCCTTGACGTACCGTAGGCTGAGCACGGCCTGGTAGGCGCCATCGAGGGCCATGGCGCCGGAATCGTCCTTGCCGTCCCACTGGAAGGACTCGACGTCGGGGAAGGAGTCCCTGCCACCGATCGCGCGAACGGTGCCTCCATCCTTGGCCCGGATCCGGAGGCTCCAGCTATCGACGCCGTCGCGTACGGGGAGGTACAGGTCCATTCCCATCGTGTCCTTGTAGCCGTCGCCGTTAGGGGAGAAGCCCGAGGCCGACAGGCGTAGCGCCGCCGGGGTCTCGCGGACGTCGAGTGAGAAGGGCTGGGTTCGCTGCTCGAAGCGGTTGCCCGCCTCGTCCTGGGCCGAGAGCCTGAAGAGGTAGCGGCCTTCCGGCGCCGGCGTCCCTCCGTCCTCTAGGCCGTCCCATTCGTAGTCGCCCGGCAGCCCGGTCCAGGCCTTCGTCACGGCCGCGTAGTCCTGGTCTATGTTAAGGATCTCGGCTACCCACTCGGCTTCCTTGTTGGCGTCCTGGACCGTGAAGCGTATGGTATCGCCCCGGCCGTCGCCGTCGGGAGAGAAAACTCCCGCCGACTTGGCCACCCGGGCGAGGGGAGCCGTCCTGTCCAGCGCTATGGCATCGGACAGGCGCTGGGGGGCGTTGCCGTTCTCGAATTCCACGGTGACGCGTAGCCAGTAGGAGCCGTCGGGAGCCTCCGCTCCGGCCTTCGTGCGACCTTCCCACGGGTGGGGGCCGAAGGGAAGCGCGCTGGCCGCGTACACTTCCTTGCCCGCCCCGTCCAGTACCGCGAGGCTCCATGACAAGGCCCCGCTGACGGTCTCCAATACCGGTTGGACCATGAGCCTATCCCTCGCTCCGTCGCCGTTCGGAGAGAAGGCCCGCCCGGAAGTCGCGATGAAGAATGGAACCGAGGCCGTGTTCACCGCGAGGTTGGCCAGTACGGCGACGGAGCGATTGCCCGCCTCGTCCACGCCTTCCAAGCCGTACTCGTAGAGGCCGTCGGGAACCTTACCTCCTCCGTCATCCTGGCCGTTCCATTCGAAGGTTGCCGGGGGCTTCTTCCCCCAGGGTCGCGTAAGCACGACGCGGCCGAAGGCATCGCGCACGGTACCGGTCCAGGCTTTCTCCTCGCCGGCGTCCTGCTCGATGACGACGCTATCCTTCCGTCCGTCGGCGTTGGGAGAGAACATGAGGTGCGCCGCGCCCAGGCGGGCCTCGGGCGCTACGTTATCCACGAAGACGGTCAGCGGAGGGGCCGAGATGCGGTTCTTACCGGAACGAACCTCGAGGGTTATCGAGTAGGCTCCGTCGGGCGCGAACGAACCGGACTCGTCGCGGCCGTCCCAGACGATAAGCTCGGGCGCCTCGACGCCCGGGCGCCGCTTGAGGCGAAGGTCCATGAGGAGGCTATCGAGGACGGAGGCGCCGCTCACCGAGCGCTCGAAGGCGCGGACGGTGGAACCGTCGGCGGCGCTCACCGCAATGCGGTAGGCGTCTATGGCTAGGCGCTCGTCGGGTATCACCGACACTGGCACCGAGAAGCTGTCCTGGACGCCGTCCTGGTTAGCCGGCGATATCCACGCAGGCTCCGGAACGCTCAAGTCGATGCGCGGCGGCAGGCCTGCGCAGCCGAGAGAGACCATCAGTATAGCTAGCGAAACGACTATCCTCGCTGCATTAGACGTACGCATCTCCTACCTCCGTGCGAATAGCATGTATTACCGGAGAGCCGACGCTCCCTCTCGGTACGCTAATAGCACAACACGTACGAGGCTCTTTCGTTACCCAGGCGGGCTAGGCTTGACGCTCGGCAGAGCCGCCGCTACACTGGATCCATGCGACTGAACCCGCGAGCCTACGCCTATTGCTACGTCCCTCACCCTTGCCCTGCCGGCGAAAGGCCCTAGGCGCGTTCCGTAGCGCCCCGAGCGATCGACAGCCCCGGCAGAAGCCGGGGCTTTTTTATTATAGTGCGGCCGCCAAGCGACCGCGATCCCGGGCCCTGGGCCGCGGGAGCAACGAGAGGAGGATACCCGCATGGGGTACGCAACGACGGCCTCGTAGAGGCCTTTTCGAGGACGACCGACGACATCGTCAGCCTCGACGAGTTCCGGAGGCTGCTCGACTCGGGGAGGCGGCTCAGGATCAAGTTCGGCGCCGACGTGACGGCGTCCTTCCTGCACCTGGGGCACGCGGTCAACCTATGGATGATGCGGGAGATGCAGGAGCGCGGCCACCGCGTGCAGTTCCTGGTCGGGGACTTCACGACGATGATAGGCGACCCCACCGATCGAGACGCCGCCCGAGCGGCTCGATCCCGGGCCGACATCGAGCGCGACGCCGAGGCCTTCATCCGCCAGGTGGGCCGGGTGCTCGTCACCGACGATCCCGAGCTCTTCGAGGTGCGCCGCAACTCGGAGTGGTGGGACCGCAAGCCCCTGGCGGACTTCATAGGGCTCCTGTCGAGCGTCACGGCGGGCCGCCTTTCGTCGCGCGACATGTTCCGCGCCCGCGCCGAGGCCGGGCTCGAGGTCAGGGCGAGCGAGCTCGTCTACCCGGTGCTCCAGGCCTGGGACTCGGTGGAGCTGCGATCCGACCTGACCATCGTTGGCTCCGACCAGCTGTTCAACGAGTCCATGGGACGGCTCTTCCAGGAGCGGGCGGGCCAGCTACCCCAGGTGATCATAACGACGCGCATCACGCCCGGGCTGGACGGAGGCAAGAAGCAGTCCAAGAGCCTCGGCAACTACGTGGCGCTGGAGGATAGCCCCCGCGACGCCTTCGGTAAGCTCATGGGCCTGCCCGATGGGCTCGTGGGCCAATGGGCCGAGGTCTACACGGACCTGCCCCTGGAGCGCGCGGCGGCCCTGGCGGCGGGGATCGCGGACGGCTCGCTCAACCCGCGCGACGCCAAGCTGGAGCTGGCCGAGGCGGTCGTCAGGCGCCTCCACGGAGCCGAGGCGGCGACCGGGGAGCGGGCCTGGTTCGAGTCCACCTTCTCGCGCCGTGACTTCCCCGCCGACGCGCCGCGCCAAGGCGTGGCGCCGGGGCCCTGGCCGGCCCTGGACCTGCTCGCCGGGCTCGGTACGGGCCTCTCGAGGAGCGAGCTCAGGCGGCTCCTCGGCGAGGGCGCCGTGGAGGCCGGGGGAGGGCGCCTGCGGGGGCCGTCGGACGTCGTCGACGTGGCCCCGGGCTCCGAGCTCAGGCTCAGGATAGGGCGGCGGCGCTTCGCCGTCGTGGTCGGCAAGGCGGCGCCGTAGGGCGTAGCGGTCGGCCGGGAGGCCGGCCGCTACTTACCGCAGCACTGCTTGTACTTCTTGCCCGAGCCGCAGGGGCAGGGGTCGTTGCGGCCGACCTTGGGCGCGGCGCGCACGACGGTTGCCGTCCTCACCTCGCCTGAGTCGTAGAGCCAGGCGCCGGACTTCTTGACGAAGCGGGCCGTCTCGCGGTGCTCGTCCTTGAGGCCGTCCATGACGTAGCTGGCTACGAACTCGACGACGCCCTCGGAGTCGGCCGGGCCGCCCTTCTCCGTGCGTACTATCTTGAGGCCCTTCCAGTCGGCGCCCTGGCTCCAGCGGCGGGTGGCCTCGGGGTCTATGCCGTCGTCCTCCACGCAGGAGGAGATGATGAAGTCCACTTCTCCCTTGACGTAGGCGCTATAGCGCGCCCTCATCAGGGACTCGGCGGTCTGGGCCTTGGCGGCGCCGGAGATGACGGGGCCGCAGCATTCGGTATAGGCGCGGCCGGAGCCGCAGGGACAGGTATCGCTCATGGGTAGTCCTCCGAAGCCCTAAGGTATAGCCCGCCCGGGGCCGGAAGGGCAACGGGGCGGCCTGCCCTAGGGACGCGCGGGCCCTGCGGGCGCCGCTCGCGGTGCGATTCCGGCTGGCTAACCTC
>CAZNNA010000192.1:4428-6646 GCA_964573825.1 uncultured Treponemataceae bacterium | reverse complement strand
CGTTCCAGGAGGGATGCGACATGAAGGTAAATCCGTTGGGCGATCGCGTGCTCATCAAGGTTCAGGAAGGCGATACCAAGACCGCCGGCGGTATCATTATCCCGCAGACCGCCCAGGAAAAGACCCAGACCGGCGTCGTCGTGGCTATCGGCACCGACACCGACGTCATCAAGGTCAAGAAGAACGACAAGGTCATGTACGACAAGTACGCCGGCACCCAGATCAAGATCGACGGGGCCGATCACCTTATCGTCAAGTTCTCCGACGTGCTCGCGGTAATCGAGTAAGGTAAACGCGCTTAAGCGCCTGACCGCCTGCGGCCCTCTGTGGTCGCAGGCGGTTTTTTTTTCCTCGAAGGATGTTACGGCTGACAAAGCAGGCGCCGCCGCTCCCAGGCTGGCGGAGTGGGCCGATGTACGCCCCGGGAGAAGGGCGACGCCCTTCGATGCACGCCCTGGTCGGGGCGCGACATCGAAAGGGTTACTACATACCGGTAATGACGGAGAGAAGCTCCGCGGGAGAGGACGCGGCCAAGGCCGCCTGCCGCCTGGCCTCGCTCTTGAAGAGCTGGCTTACCTCCGCCAGGAACTGTAGGTGGGGGCCCGTCTTCTCGGGAGGCGACAGCGTCATTATGAAGATGCGCGACGGCTCTCCGTCGAGTGAATCGAAGGGTATGCCCGTATCGGATACGGCGACGCACGCCACGAGCGAATCGACCGTAGGGGTCTTGCCGTGGGGAATGGCGATGCCGTACTTCATGCCCGTGGACATCTTGCGCTCCCGCTCTATCACGGCGCGCCTAGCGGCTTCCTTGTCGGCGAGCGCTCCGGACCTGACGAGCAGGTCGAGGAGTTCTTCTATGACGCCCTCCTTGTCGGAGGCGCGTAACCCGATGGCGACGGTATCCTCTGTGAGTACGGTGCTGAGGCTCATTGGCCGATTCTAGAGCCGCGACAGGCAAAAGTCAATTCTGGGCTGCGGCTAGATGAAGTGCCTGAGTTCCTTCGCGTGAGCATGGCCTTCCGAGCGGGAGACCGCGTTGACTATACAGGATGAGACGAGGGAATCCATGAACGCGGCCGCCATGGCCAGGGGGAGCGCCACGGGAACCAGGAGAATGTAGCCGGACTCGAAGCCTCTGCCGTAGGCGGCGCAGAGGGCGGAGATGGCTACGATGGGGCCGGATCCCGGAGCGGCCCCGAGGAGCAGGGCGCACGCGGGAACCGAGGCCAGCATCCAGATGAAGGTACTCGAGCCCAAGCCGAGGTTGGAGTAGGAGTTAAGTACCGTAACGAAGGCCGTGGCGGTGACCATCGCGGTACCCGCCCTGCCGAAGGCGAGGGCCGTCGGTAAGCCGACGGCCCCTGCTCGGCGCCTGACCCCGAGGCTTTCCTTCAGGTGCTTGGCGGCGGCGCCGGCCTGGACATAGCCGTGCCCCGATACGAGAGCTGCTAGCGCCGGGGCCGACAAGGCGAATATTGTCTGGTAGGGATTGGTCTTGCGATCGGCTAGCCAGAGCGCTAGCGGCAGTATGACCAGGACCGCTATAGCCGTCTCCACGGCCACGGCGCCGAAGAGCGAGCCGAAAACCGCGAGCCTGGGAGTACGGGCTATCGCTACCGCCCTGGCGGCCGAGGCGACGATGAGCGGCAGCGGGAGGATCTCGACGAAGAAGCTGTTGATCTGCCATAGGATCCGCGACATCGAGTCGAAGAGCGCCACGACCGGCTTGGTCGCCGACTTGTCGAAGGAGAAGGCCAGCCCGAGTATCATGGCGAAGACGGCGGCGGGAAGTATGAAGCCGAAGTTAACGAGGGTCGAGGACGCGTCGGCGGCGAGGACGGCCTCGGCTATGCCGATCAGGGTGGGCGGCGCCCCTATCGGCTGGGTCGCGTCGGTGGAGAGGGGAATGCGCCCGGGAGCCAGGACGAAGGCTCCCGCGAGGCCGACCAGGCCGAAGATAGCCACGCTCGCCGCCGCGGCGAGCGCCGTCTTGAACAAGGCGCGATGGAGGCGCCGGTCCTCGTGCAGCTCGAACGCGGCTATCGCCGCCGAGAAGAACGTCAGCGGCAGGAGGGCGTAGCGGCCGATGTTCAGGAGGACGCGCGCGAGCGCCTCCAGGGCGGCCCCGTCTCCCGCGGGAATGACTAGGCCGGCGACTATGCCGATGAGCGTCGCTATAAGGTACTTTAGCCAGATCTTCACAGGCCGAGCATAC
>CAZNNA010000192.1:0-4418 GCA_964573825.1 uncultured Treponemataceae bacterium | reverse complement strand
TGAGGCGGTATGGGCCGTCAAGGCGCCGCCCTTCGCGCCTAGGACGGTGCCGCCCTTGGCGCCGGCTTCGCGCCTCGATACTATGTGCCCCATGAGCGACGACATGCCTTGCCCCGCTTCCGCGGCCCCCGGCCTTAGGCCAACCATGGGCCGGCTCCTCAGGCTTTCATTGCCTATGATGCTCGGGAGCGCCGTCGAGACGCTCTACAACCTGACCGACGCCTTCTTCCTGGGGCGACTGGGCCCGGCCGAGGTCGGGGCGCCGTCCATAGCGTTCAGCATCGTCTTCTTCCTTACGATATTCGGCATAGCGCTCTCCAACGCGGGCATGACGCTCATAGCGCAGGCCAAGGGTAGGGGAGACGAGGCCAAGACCGGCTACTACCTGAACCAGACCCTTTCTCTCCTCGTCGCCGTCTCGCTGGCGCTCGCCGCCGCCGGGTTCGCGCTCGCCGCCCCGCTCCTCAGGCTCCTCGATACGCCCGTGGACGTCTACGGCTACGCTCTTTCCTACATGCGGATAGTGTACGCGGGACTGCCGTTCACCTTTATATATTTTACCTTCCAGGCAGCGTTCACCGCGGTCGGCGACTCGGCGACGCCGATCAAGATTCACCTCCTGGCGGTAGGGCTCAACGTAGCGCTGGATCCTTGCCTGATCTTCGGGCTCGGTCCCGTCCCCGCCCTCGGAGTACCCGGCGCGGCCTACGCGACCGTCATATCGCAGCTCGCGGGAGCCCTCCTGTCCCTGCTCGTCCTGCGCAGGGGCCGCGCCGGCCTGCGACTCTCTGCCGCCGCCCTGCGGCCCTCGCCAAGCGCCTGGAGCCTTCTCCTGCGCATAGGCCTTCCCGCGAGCGTCGGGCAGGGCCTTTCGGCCTTCGGCTTCACCGTGCTCCAAGGCGTGGTCAACGGTTTCGGGACGTCGGCCATAGCGGCCTTCGGCGTCGGCAACAGGCTCATGAACATGTTCGACATCCCGACGCACGGCATTGCGGGGGCGACGACGAGCCTCGTCGGCAGGGCTCTCGGGGCCAAGAACGATAAGGGCGCCATGGTAACGGTCCGCGCGGCGCTGCTCCTCGTCCTGCTCCTCGAGGTGCCCATACTATCGCTCGCCTACCTCTACGGAGGCGGCCTCGTCAGGCTCTTCGTGGACGATCCCGAGGCGATACGGCTCGGGGCGGTGATGTTCAGGGTGGTGAGCCCCTCGCTCCTGGCCTTCGGACTCTTCTTCGCGCTAAGCGGAGCCTTCCAGGGCGCGGGCGACACTCGCGTCATCATGGTGCTTTCGATCGTGCGGCTCTGGGTCATACGCGTCCCCCTGGCCTTCTTCCTGGCCTATAGGACGCCCCTCGGAGTCATGTCTATCTGGGTAGCCATGTTCGCCTCCAACTTCAGCACCGCGGTCCTGGGGTTCGTCCATTATAGGAAGGGCTCCTGGCGCGGGGCCTTGGCCCCCGAGGCTCTCTGAGGGGTAGGGGCGCCGGCGAACTCGGGAAAAAGAAAGGGGCTGCCCTCGTAGGGCAGCCCCTTCTCCTTGGCGATGATCCGAGCGGGAATCGAACCCACGACCTAGTGCTTAGGAGGCACTCGCTCTATCCAACTGAGCTACCGGACCGATCGGGCGAATCTTAATTCGAAGCGGGCCGGCATGTCAACGACCGGTCCGCTTCGGGCGTAGAATCGAGAATCCCGGCGCGCTTACTCGGCGGGAGGCTCTGGCTTCTCCCCCGCGGCCTCTAGCCGGGACCGCGCGTCGGCCTCGGCGGCCAGGCGCTCCAGCTCGGCGTAAGGATCGGCCTGGCTCTCGGCGTAGCCCGTCTTGAGGTCGTCGAGGTAGCCGGATAGCTCCCGGGCCTTGCGGCGGATGTCCTCCATGGCCTGGCGCTCGCCCGACTCGGGCAAGGCGTTGAGCCTGGCCATGTCGAGCTTGAGCTGCTTGAGCGCGTTGACCGAGGACGACAGGCGGAGGCGCAGGAGCTCGCGCTGGTCCTCGAGGTCCTTGCAGGCCTTCTCCTGGCGTTCTATCTCGGCGATGGAGCGCGCGTACTCGTCCTTGAGCGCGGGGCTCTCCGTGGAGGAACGCTTGGCGGAGAGGGCGGCCATGTCGTCGCGCAAGGCCGCGAGGGGTATGCCGGAGACGAGCCCGTCTATCTCGTTGATCGAATGCGTCAGTAGCTTGACCTGGTCCACGTAGCGATCGAGCGCCGGTATCATGTCCTTGCCGAAGTCCGGGCCGCCCTTGCCCGCCTTGAGGTCGCGCGCGATCTCGTCCCGTATGGTCGCCACCTCGGCGTAGAGCCCGGCGTAGGGCCCCGCGCCGGCGCCCGCCTTGCGGCCCTTTCCCATCCGGAAGAGTTCCTTCCACGAGTCGGCTCCCGCGAGCCTGAGGAGCTTCTTCTCGAGCCCCCGCTTGGTGCCGGGGTACGATATGCAATGCGCCAGGAAGCTGGCGCCCATGATGATGGACGGTATCGCGGCCCAGAGGAAGCTGGGCGACGTGAGCACGTTGATGACGAAGAGCAGGGGCGGCACCGATACGATGCTGGCGAAGTGCATGGCCATGCCGTCCCTGACGCGGTGCAGCTTCTTGTAGACGTCGAGAGCCTCGGAATCCAGCTCGGGCATCCTCTCGACCTCGGCGGCCTTGGTCTTGCCCCGTAGCATGGCGAAGAAGTTGCTGACGAGGCCCGTGCCCCAGCCCGCGGTGACGATGGCGGCCCACATGAAGCCGGGGGCGAAATTCATGTTGACGTACCAGAGTACCGCGTTGACCGCGGCGAAGGATACGGCGTTACCGATGAAGCCGGATGTCGCCTTGCGGCCTTTCTCCTCGATCTTGTCCCGGTAACGAGAGAAGTCAGTCTCCAGTTCCTCGGGACCCGGCTTGAAGTGCTCGGAGCCCCTGAGTTCGGCGTCCCACTTGCCCGTGGCGACCTCGGCCTCGTGGCGCTTGAATTCCGCCTTGATGGTGCGCTTCTCGCCCGACTCGGCCATCCTGTCGATCTCGCGCTCTATCTTGTCGACGGCCCTGGCCGCGGCGCGCCCGGCCCGGCGGCTGAAGGCTTCCTCGCCCTCGTCGGCTCGCCGCCCTCCGTGTCCGCCGCGACCACGGTCGTCGCGATCCCTGTCGCGGCTTCGGCCGTCCTGGGAGCCCCGCTGCCACTCGCCGACGCCCTGCTCGATGGCCCTGGCTATGCCCTCGACGGCCCTGCCGATGTCTCCGGCGAGGTCCGATGCGGCGTCCTCCGCGGCCTTGCCCGCGGCGGCGCCGAAGAAGGCTCCGCTTCCCGCGCCTTCGGAGGCTGCGGAACCGTAGCTGGCCCCGCGCGATCGCTTCTCGAGGAGGCCCTTCTCCGCCATGGAGGCTATGACCTCCTTGGCCTCGACGCCGTACTCGCCGTAGCGGTCGAGCGCCTCGCCGACGGTCAGGCGCCGCCCGAGGCGCTTGGTGTCCTCGAGTATGGCCTTGCGGATGTCGTCGAGCACGGCCTTGGCCGCCTCAGGCCCGTAGCCGCGATCGGAGGGCGAGGCCGCGCCCGGAAGCGGGGCCGTCCGAGCGAAGGACCCCGCGGCGGGCTCGCCCTCGCTTAGGCCCTCCCCGGTAGGCCGCGCCTCGGCGGGCGGGGCCGGCTCGGGCTTGAAGCCCGCGCGCGGCTTGTCCCGGTTAGGATCGAATTCGACGTTGGGGCTCGCTATCTCGTAGGCGTGGATTTCCTTGGTGATGTTCTTGAGCGATACCTTACCGAGCTTCTCGGCGCGGAATTCCAGCTTGTTGAGCACCTGGTTGTAGACGTCCTGCGAGAAGCAGATCGTCCCCGGGCGGGCGAAGGACTGGAGCCGGCTGGCTATGTTGATGTCCTCGCCGAGGGCGTCGTTCTCGAAGAAGTATATGTCCCCGAGGTGGAGGCCGATGCGGAGGAGGAGGGGCTGGCCCTCGCCTCGCTTGTTATGCTCGTAGATGGCGGCCTGTACGTCCATGGCGCACTGGAGCGCCTCCACCGTGTTCCTGAAGTCCACGAGGAAGGCGTCGCCTATGGTCTTGATGACCGTACCGTGGCGCCTGGCTGCGATGTCGGAGATGAGCGAGTTGTGGAAGCGGAGTATCTCGAGCGTTCCCGACTCGTCCTTCTCCATCATCCTGGAGAAGCCGACGATATCCGTGTACATTATCGCGGCGAGGCGATAGTCTTTTTGTTCCATGCTCACCGCGCTAGCATACGGTAGCCGCCCCTGCGGGTCAACTATATTGTAGAGAATTTAACATCGAGCCGCGCCAGGTCGGCTCCCTGGAGCCTGACCTTCAGTACGCCGTTGAGCTCGAGTCCCGATGCCCTGATCCTCGTCTCCAGCCCTATGGCCGGCAGGTACAGGAGAGCGTCGCCGCCGCCGGACTGCGCGACGACGGCCTCGCCTTC
>CAZNNA010000191.1:0-6664 GCA_964573825.1 uncultured Treponemataceae bacterium | reverse complement strand
GCGACGGGCCTCGGTGGACTCCCTCGTCAAGGCGCTCGGCGGGGTGCGCGTCAGGCAGATCCGCGTCGAGGATGACGGCAGCCTCTGGTTCGCCACCTACTCGTCGAAGGGACTCCTTCGCCTCGGCCCCGGCGGCGAGACCCGTTCCATGACCAAGTCCGACGGCCTGCCCAACGAGCGCGTCCGCTTCTCCTACCGCGCGCCCTCGGGTAGGCTCTGGGTAGGGACGACGGCCGGGCCTGCCTCCTCCTCCGGCTCCGGCTTCGCGGCCCTCGGGGCCGACGCGGGGCTCCCCAACCTGTTCATACTCTGCGCCCTCGAGGATAGCCGCGGGAGGACCTGGCTCGGCACCGACGGCGGAGGCCTGGCCTCGCTGGCGCCCGGTGCTACCTCGGTCGAGCGGGTCTATACCAAGGCGGACGGCCTGGCCGGTAACGTGGTGTTCCGCGCCCTCGAGGACGGGGTCGGGCGCCTGTGGTTCTGCACCTCCGAGGGCCTGTCGCTCTACGAGGGCGGCCGCTTCCTCTCCGCCGACGCCGCCGCGGGGCTAACGGGCGAGAGCGTCTTCGAGCTCCTCTCCGACGGGACCGGGCGGTTCTGGATCATCACGGGCCGGAAGGCCGTCGTCGTAGGGGGCGACGAGCTGGCCGCCGC
Source organism: uncultured Treponemataceae bacterium (assembly GCA_964573825.1). Classification (GTDB taxonomy): domain Bacteria; phylum Spirochaetota; class Spirochaetia; order Treponematales; family UBA12059; genus SZUA-370. The sequence goes on along the minus strand of CAZNNA010000191.1, from coordinate 6,010 downwards.
CGTGGCCGCCGGGGCCAGGGCCCAGGGCCTGCGAACCTACGATCGGCTCGACGGCCTCGCGGGCCAGCTATCGGCTAACGCCTGGGCCTTCGTCAACGACCGGGGAGTCGTGCACCTTCCCACCATCAAGGGGCTGTCCACCTTCAATCCGCAGTCCGCCGTCATCAACACGCTCCCTCCGCCGGTCATCGTCGAGGGCGTCGACGTGGACGGTGCGGCGGCGACGAGCTTTCCCCTCGGCGTACCGGCTGGAGCCAGGCGCCTCACGTTCCGCTATACCGCCCTGAGCTATACGGTGCCCCAACGGGTACGCTTCCAGTGCATGCTCGAGGGCTACGACGCCGACTGGATCAACGTGGGTACGAGCCGCCAGATCGGCTATACCAACCTGCCGCCCGGGACTTACGCCTTCCGCGTCAGGGCGACCAACAACGACGGCGTCGTCAACGAGCAGGGCGCCCACGTCGCCCTGCGCAAGGAGCCGTTCTTCTACCAGACGGTACCCTTCTACGCGGCCCTGGCCGCCGTCCTCGTGGGCTCGGGCTTCCTGGCCTCCTACCTGCGCCTAGCCAGGCTCAGGCGTAGGGCGGACGAGCTGGATAGGCTCGTCGCCGAGCGTACGCGCGAGCTGGCCGACGAGAAGGAGAAGAGCGACGGACTCATACGCAACATCCTACCGCCGTCGGTGGCCGAGGAGCTCAAGCTGTCGGGCAAGGCTCGGCCCCGCCTGTACGCCGAGGCGACGGTGCTCTTCGCCGATATCGTCGGCTTTACCGAACTGTCCTCGCGGCTGCCCGCGGACGTGGTCATCGAGGAGCTGAACGAGCTCTTCACCGGCTTCGACGATATCATGGATCGATGGGGCTGCGAACGCGTGAAGACCCTCGGCGACGGCTACCTGGCCTGCTCCGGGCTCGGCCCCGACGCCGGCGACCATGCCGGGCGCATGGTGGGAGCGGCCGTCGATATGCTACGCCTGATCGAGGCTCGATCCGCGCCCGGCGACGCGGGCGCCGCGCGGGAGAGTGGCCCTCGCATCCGGATAGGCGTCGATACGGGGCCCGTCGTCGGCGGGGTGGTAGGCATCAGGAAGTATATCTACGACGTGTTCGGCGATACGGTCAACACGGCCTTCCGGCTCGAGGCCACCACGGCGCCCATGGGACTCGCCGTGTCGGAGTCCACGGCGGCGCGCCTGGGCGAGCGCTACCGGCTCCTGGCTCGGCCGGGGCGCCGCGTCAAGGGCAAGGGCATCATGACGAGCCGCTACGTCGTCTATCGCGACGGACCCGGCGCCGCGCTGCCCTACCGAGAGGCCAAGGAACGGGTCGAGGCGCTGGCGTCGATCGCCCGGGATGCCGGAGCCGGGGATCCCGGCGCCGCCGAGGCGCTGCGGAGAGCCGCTGCGGCCTTGGACCCGACTACGCTGGAGCCCGAGCTGGCCGCGGAGCTCGAGTCCTTGCTCTCGCTAGCCTAGGTCCCGTCCGGTAGTTGCCCCGGCCGAGCTAGGCCCGGGCTAGGCCCGGGCCAGGTCTCGGGCCAGGTCTCGGGCCAGGCGGCAGGCGCCGGCCTGGGCATCGCCCACGGCGCCGACGGGCTCGAGCCCGGGGTAATCGGCCCGTATGCGCTCGGAAACGGCGGCGCGGAGCCGGAGGTTCTTGTCGAGGAGCCCCCCGTAGAGCGCGACCCGGTGCTTGGCCACCGAGTCCCTGAGTCGAAGGTAGACGGAGCCAGCGAGGACCGCTAGCTCGGTCACCGCGCCATCCATTATGGAGGCCGCCAGGGCGTCCCCTCGCTCGGCGTACTCGGCCACGACGGGCGCGAAGGAGGCCGTGCGGGCCTTGGAGAAGGTCGCGTAGGTGAAGGGAATGAAGGCGCGCTCGTCGGCTAGGCCGTAGTGCTCCACGGCGGCCGTAAGGAGGCCCGTAGGCAGGTCTCGGCCCTCGGAGGAGCGAATGCCCCGGATGACGGCCTGGAAGGCAATCCAGAACGCCGAGCCCTCGTCGCCGAGGAAGTGCCCCCATCCTCCCGCGCGGACGCTCCTGCCGTCTCGCGTCCGCCCGTAGGCTATGGAGCCGGTACCGGCAATGAGGAGGAAGCCCTCGACGTCGCCCAGGGCCCCGACCAGGGCCGGCTCGGCGTCGTTGCCCACGGCTAGCGAGGGCGCGGGCGACCCGCCCGAGCGAGCCTCGAAGGCCGCCTTGAGGGCGGCCGCCATGCGCGGCCTATCGTCGGGCCTGTCGACGCCCGCCGAGCCTATGAAGCCGCCGCGGCAGCCCGCCGGCGGGAGCCCGCTCTCGAAGGCGCCGGCGAGGAGGGCCTCGAGCGTACCGGCCACGGCCTCGGCGCCGTTGGAGTTGGGATTAGTGCTGCCGCCTTGGCCGCCGTAGAGCGGTTCGCCCGCGAGCGACTCCGCCCTGATGCGCGAGCTCGTGCCGCCGCCGTCTATGCCGAAGACCCATTCGGTCATGGTAGGAATAGCCCCCCCGCGATGACGGCGCCCTGGGCGCCCGTAGCCTCCGGCTCGGTGTTCGGGAGGCCGAGGAGCCTCATGAGCCCGAAGAGCCCGAAGGCCATCGCCTCCTTGTAATCGATGGAAAGACCCGCCGCGTCCGCGTCCACGACGCGGCTCCGGGGCAGGGCTGCCCGTAGCTCGGCCATGATGACCGGGTTACGGGCGCCGCCGCCGGATACTACCACGGTCCGCGGCTCCTCGGGAAGGAAGTCCCGGTACGCGGCCGCCGTGGAGCGGGCGGCGAAGGCCTCGGCGCTGCGCACGAGGTCGCGGAAGAGCTCGTCGCGAGCCGGTCCGGGCTCGAGGCCGCCGAGTAGGGGCGCCACGCTCTCGTCGTAGAAGACCGTACCGAATTCCTCGCGCCCCGAGCTCTTGGGCGGCCGCTTGGCCAGGAAGGGATGCCTCATCCATTCGGCCAGGAGATCCTCCCGGACGCGGCCGCCCCGGCCTATGAGCCCGTCGCGGTCGTAGCGCTCCCGCCCGCCGCTCATCTCGAGCACGAGGCGATCGGCTATCATGTTGGCCGGCCCCGTATCGAAGGCCACGAGGGGGCCGCCCGACCGGACCAGGCAGACGTTGGCTATGCCGCCGTAGTTCTGGAAGGCGACGGGCTTCTCGAAGGCCTCGGCCGCTATGCGGTCGAAGAAGGGTACCAAGGGCGCGCCCGTGCCTCCCGCCGCTATGTCGCTCGGCCTGAAGTCGCAGGCCGTCGCAATGCCCGTCCGCCTGGCTATGACGGCGCCCGAGCCTATCTGCAGGCTCGCCCGCCCCGGGCTGCCGGGATCGCGGGCCACGTGGCGTATGGTCTGGCCGTGGGAGCCGATGACGGCGACGTCGGCGGGGCGGAGGCCCGCCTCGGCCGCGACGGCGAGGGCGGCCTCGGCGAAGGCCTCGCCGAGCTCCATGTCCAGGATAGCCAGGCGGTCGAGCGAGCCCGGGCCGTCCTCGAACAGCGCGAATATCTCGGCCCGCAGCGCCTCCGGCAGGGGCCGGGCCACGGCGGCCAGGAGGCGGGTAGAGACCGCGGGGCTGCCTTCGGCGCGCCTCTCCACGCGATGCTCTGAGAGCGCCGCGTCTATGCCGTCGGCGCTCGTCCCGGACATGAGCCCGATCGAGAGGTATCGCTCGCCCATGGCGTCGCTCATCGCGCCGGGCGCCCGGCCTTGAAGGCCTCGACGGCCTTGGACAGGTGCCCGTCGTTGGCGGCGACGAGCCGCTCGGCCGACGGGGCGTCGATACCGAGCAGCACCATCAGAATGGCTATCTTGGGTTTCTTGCCGGAGGCCGAGAAGGCCTTCTCCGCCGTCTCCCTGTCGCATTCCGTGGCTCGCATGATCAGGTTCTTGGAGCGTTCCACGAGCTTCTTGTTGACGGGGGTCAGGTCTATCATCAGGTTACGGTAGACCTTGCCCAGGCGTATCATCGAGGCGGTGGTCACCATGTTAAGGACGAGCTTCTGGGCCGTGCCCGACTTGAGCCGGGTGGAACCGGTGACCACCTCGGGACCCACGTCGACGAAGATGCGATGGTCCGCCAGGGCGAAGGTTCCGGAGTTGGGGTTGCAGGATATGGCGCCTACGGCCGCGCCCAGCTCCCGAGCCCGTCGCATGGCGCCTAGTACGTAGGGAGCCTGGCCGGAGGCGGTTATGCCGACGAGCACGTCGTCCTTGCAGAAGCCTACCGCGTCGAGGTCCTTGGCGCCCTGGTCCTCGCGGTCCTCGGCCGATTCCACGGAACGCACGAGGGCCTCCCGGCCGCCTGCTATGATGCCCTGGACCATGGCCGGCGGGGTGCCGAAGGTCGGCGGGCACTCGGACGCGTCGAGCACGCCGAGCCGGCCCGAGGTACCGGCGCCGATGTACACGAGCTTCCCACCCTTCTTGAAGGAGTCGACGACGGCGTCTACGAGGCCCGCCACGTCGGGGAGCGCGCGTTCCACGGCATAGGCTACCTTCTTATCCTCGTTGTTGATGATAGTGAGGATCTCCAGCGTACCCTTGGAGTCTATGTCGGCGCTGAGCGGGTTCTCCCGCTCGGTCGTCAGGGTAGACAGGTCCAGGCTCGGGGCCTCGCCGTCTCGGCGCTCATCAGTTCGTAGCGTTTCCATACCTTGAATCCCATCTTTCCGTAGAAGTCTAGCAGGTCGGTCCAATCGATGACCATGGTGATGACGCCCCGCGCGCGGAGCTCCTGTACGCAGAATTCCATCAGGGCGAGGCCCAGTCCCTGGCCTCGCCTCGAGGCGTCCACGCCTATGGGGCCGAGGCCGCCCGGCGAGGCGCCCATCGCGGTCCGCCAATAGACCGAGGGGCCCAGGACGGGGCTCTCCATGTCGTAGATGCGAGAGAAGCCCGCTATAGCCCCCGAGGTCGCGTCCACGGCGAGCGCCAGGTCCCGGTTCCGCATGCCGGCCTCGAGCGCCTCTTCCGTCTCCTGGGCCCAGCGGCCCGGAAAGCTGCCTTCCATGAAGGCGCGGAGGGCCTCCCGGTCGCCTTCCCGGTAGGTCCTGAAGTCGTAGCGGCCCTCGAGGGAGTCCATCGCGGGGGTCTCCCGGGGCATGGAGGAGAGCGCGCGGACGAGGTCGTACTCGACGCCCTCGCCCGTGAAGCCCCTCGCCTTGGCGAAGGACTCGAGCGCGGCGTGCTCGTCGCCGAGCGGCCTGCCGGGCATGAGGTGGTATCGGTCGCCGCCCAGCCTGGTCGCGCGGGCGCCCGTCTCCCCGAGCCAGGCCTCTGCCGCGTCCAGGAGGGCCGTGCCTAGTCCTCGCCGCCTTCGCTCCGGGGCCACCGCCAGGAGGGAGACGTAGCCGAGCTCCGGTATCCTGCCCGAGGGGCCGGGCCGGGAGGCTCTCTTCGCGATGACGGCCCCGTCTAGCTCGCCGTCTCGACCGGGGATCGCTAGGCAGCGTAGAGGGTCGCGGCAGAGGCGTAGCTGTTGCTGGAAGAGCCGCTCGTCCAGGTGGAAACCGCCCGGGCAGGCGCGGTTCCAGAGCCCCCGAAGGGCTACCTCGTAGTCTAGCGGCTCTATAGCCCTCAATCCGTCGCTCATCGGCTCGCTTTCCTACTGCTTCTGCAGATCCTGCTCGTGCACGGCCTTGAGGCTTCGTTCCAGCCTCGGTATCGACTTCTCTATGCTCCGGCAGATGACGGTCGCGTAGAGTATGTCGACCATGACCAGCTGCGTTGCCCTGGATAGGGAGGCGCTCGTCCGTAGGAGCGGCTCCGTCGTCGGTACGTTGAGGACGATGTCTGACATCTTGGATAATGGGCTCTGGCCGACGCTCATCACGCCGACGAGCCTGGCGCCGGAGCGCTTGGCCTCTTCGGCTATCGCTATGGTGTTGGCGGACTTACCGGAATACGATATGGCTACGGCCAAGTCGGCCGAGGTCATGCCGCAGGCTACGGTCATCTGGACGTCCGCGTCGAACGAGAACGAGCAGGGAATGCCTATGCGCGATAGCTTCTGGTAGAGATCGTAGGCGACGTTCGCCGA